>JAFXHB010000006.1 GCA_017536605.1 Alistipes sp. | reverse complement strand
TAGCAGGGAGATGAGTTCACTTATAGATTTTTTCAACAATCAGGCCGACGAAAGCAAAGGTCTTTCTCACAAGAATAATATCCTTAAAAGGAGTATTATAGCCTATATGGCAACCAATGGTGAGGCGACTCTTGCGGAACTTACAAAAGAACTTAAAATTAGTGTGCCAACCATAACCAAACTTGTGCAAGAACTTGTTGATGAGGGTATTGTGCTTGATTTGGGTAAGGTTGAGACTCCGGGAGGTCGTCGTCCGAATGTCTTTGGTCTAACCTCTTCAAAGATCTATTTTGCGGGTGTTCACGTAGGTCGTGATAAGATGCATTGCGTGGTTACCGACCTGCAAAATAATCTGGTCTATGAGGTTACATTCTCCGACTTTGAATTGACCGATAGAGAGCAGTGCCTTGAAACAATCTGCCAAAACATTGAGAACTTTATTGCAAATTGCGGCTTTGATCGCTCAAATATACTCGGTATCGGAGTTTGTATCGTGGGACGTGTAAATACGGTTGAAGGTCGTTCATTTAAGTATTTCAACGCAATGGAGGAGCCTCTGAAAGATGTGCTTGAAAAGCGCGTTGGTCTGCGAGTCCTTGTAGAGAACGATACTCGCGCTCGTTGCTATGCCGAGTACAACTTCTCGCGCTCAAAGACAGAAAGTAACGTCATATATCTCCACCTCGGACTCGGTGTCGCTATCGGTATCGTGAGCGATGGTAAACTCTATTATGGCAAGAATGGTTTTGCAGGCGAGTTTGGTCATATTCCATTCTTTGACAACGAGAAGATATGCTTCTGTGGTAAGAAAGGTTGTCTTGAAACCGAGGTCTCGGGTATTGCTATTGAGGAGAAGATGAATGAGTTGGTGCGCAATGGTGCCAATACGATTCTGCGTAAGCGATATGAAAATAAGGAACAGATACATATCAACGATATTGTTAATGCGGCGCGTAACGACGACAACCTCTCTATTGAACTTATTGAGGAGGCGGGTGAGAAGGTCGGTAAGGCTGTGGCGTTCCTTATCAACATATTTAACCCAGAGAGTGTTATCGTGGGAGGAAATCTTGCTGCTGCGGGCGACTATATAATGTTGCCATTGAAGTCGGCTACCAATAAGTATTCATTGAATTTGGTCTATAAGGATACGAAGTTCCGTCTCTCCAAGATGGGCGAAAATGCAAATGCTTGGGGTGTGGCGATGTTGATGCGCAATATGGTTATCGGATTGTAGAAGATGATTCTGCTCGAAGGCGATAAGGTTATTCTGCGGAGTGTCGATTTCTCGGATATCGACACTCTGCTTTTATGGGAAAACTCTACGACCGAACCTTTGTATGGGGTGTTTGAGGAGCAATATACGCGTGAGGATATTGCGCGGTTCGTGGAGTTGCAACAACAATACTCTATCGCTGAAACTGAGCAGTTGCGCCTAATGATTTGTTCGTACGATGGCAAGCGATTGGGGGCGATAGACCTATCCGATTTTAATGGCTACTCGGCATCGCTCTCTATTATTATAGCGGATAGAGCAAATCGTGGGCAGGGATATGGATCGGAGGCTCTGCGACTTATGGTGTCTTATGCGGAGTCGTTAGGCTTGCAAATTTTGAGAGCGAGGGTGCTGTCGGAAAATAAAATAAGCCGACAGATGTTCTCTTCTGCCGGCTTTGTATGCGTTGAAGCGGACAACTTTGAGTTGTCGCTACCCTACTCTGCTACTCGTAGCGACCTGCTTTAAGGCGTGCCACCTCATCGGAGGTGAGGAATCGCCAAGCACCGCGCTTCAAGTTCTTCTTGGTCAATCCTGCATAATATACGCGGTCAAGTTTTGTAACCTTGTAACCAAGATGCTCAAACATACGGCGAACAATGCGGTTGCGACCAGAGTGAATCTCTACGCCAACCGATTTTTTATCATCTTTGAGGTATGAAATCTCATCAAAATATATATCGCCATCCTCCAATGTTACACCCTCTGCAAGTTGCTCAAAATCAGCGCGAGTAAGAGGCTTATCTAATGCCACTTCGTAAATCTTCTTTTTGCGCAAAGATGGGTGTGTAAGTTGGCGTGTAATATCTCCGTCGTTTGTGAATAACAGCAAGCCGAGAGAGTTCTTATCAAGACGACCTACCGGATAGATACGCTCCTTGCAGGCGTTCTGCACCAACTCCATAACGGTCTTCTCGGCGTGGTCATCTTCAAGGGTTGTAACATAGCCCTTTGGCTTATTTAGTACAAGATATACATTCTTCTCGCCCTGCAAACGCTCATCGTTGAACTTTACGACATCGGTTGGCTTAACCTTTGTTCCGAGTTCGGTAACGATAACGCCATTCACGCTAACCAAACCTGCTACGATAAAGTCGTCGGCTTCGCGACGTGAGCAGAGTCCCGATTGTGCAACAAAGCGGTTTAGGCGAATCTCGCCTGTAACCTTGTTCGGATTATATTTCGGATAGTTGCGCTCTGCCGAAGGCTTTCCTTTGCCCATAGGCTTACGACCACCTTTGAAGCCCTGTCCTTTACCTTCAAACTTACCCTTGCCGTCAAACTTGCCACCCTTTGCAGTAAAGTCGCGATTGGACTTGCTACGAGGCTTAAATCCCTCTTCGCCACCGCGCTTTGGCTTGTTGTCGTCGGTAAAATTAGGGTTGAACGATGCTCGCTTTGTGCGTGTTGTTGTGCGAGTTGAAGAGGTGCGCTCACCGCGTGTTGTGGTGCGCTCGGTGCGCAGTCGCTTATCCTTCGCAAAGCGCGAAAGTGCCGATGATGAGTCGCTGTTAAAATTTTTCATATCTATACATTCGTTGTTTCCGAGCGCAAAGGTACACTTTTTTTTCGCATCAGCACCACCAACCTACTAAATAGAGCAGAAAAAAGTCTATTTTTATCTTCATAAAGGGATATTTGTCCCAAATAAATCAAACTCCGGAAATTGGAGTTACTATTTCTTTTGTATATTTGCCCCGACAAACATAAACTTTTTAGGACTATGTATAATCTTTTGAAGGGCAAGCGAGGTATTATCTTTGGTGCGCTCAATGAGCAGTCAATAGCGTGGCGTACAGCCTTGCGAGCAAAGGAGGAGGGGGCAGAATTTGTCCTTACAAATACTCCCGTATCTATTCGTTTGGGTACTATAAATAGTTTGGCAGAGCAGTGTGGCACAATCGTCATTCCGGCCGATGCGACCTCTGTGGAGGACCTTGAACACCTCGTGAGCGAGGCGATGAAGCATCTTGGCGGAAAGATAGACTTTGTGTTGCACGCAGTCGGTATGTCGCCAAATGTGCGCAAGAATATCCCTTACGAAGATATAGATTACAACAACTTCTTTAAGACGATGGATATATCGGCAATATCGTTCCATAAGTTGATGCAGACGCTATATAAAATGGACGCAATGGCAGAGTACGGCTCGATTGTCGCGCTCTCATATATTGCTGCTCAACGCACATTCGTAGGTTATGGCGATATGGCAGATGCGAAGGCGATGTTGGAGAGTATCGCCCGTTCGTTCGGTGTGGCATTTGGTCGCAAATGCAAGGTGCGCGTAAATACCGTATCCCAATCTCCGACGCTTACTTCCGCCGGACAAGGTATTGCCGGTTTAAAAGATTTGTACGTACAGACCGAGCGCGTTTCTCCATTGGGTAACGCCTCGGCAGATGATTGTGCCGACTATGTGGTAACCCTCTTCTCGGACCTTACACGTAAGGTTACGATGCAGAACCTCTACCACGACGGCGGCTTCTCCTCAATGGGAGCAACACTCTGCGAATAGGCAAAGGATTGTAAAAATAGATAGAGCGAGGCAAACACCTCGCTCTATCTATTTAATTCAGTAGAGATTATTTCTCTGGGCGCATTACAACATAGCACATATTGCCGTCTGCCAAGATCTTCTTCGCCAAAGCCTGAATATCGGCTACGGTGATGCTCTTAACAGCCTCCTCGTACTCGCCAACATAGTCTATGCCACGATAGTTGTATTGGTCGAGCCACGATACCCAGTTGTTGTTGTTTTCGAGTTGATTCTGCCACTCTTTGAGCATATATTTGCGAATCTTCTCAATATCCTCGCTCTTTGGACCCTGCTCGGCAAAGGTCTTAATCTCCTTTACGACGATTGCACTCAACTCGTCAGCCATCTGCTCATTGGTGTCAAATTGAATGAGAAGTTGGTACCAAGGGGTGTAATCTGCATTTACACGGGCACCTACGCCTACGCCGTATGTTCCACCCTTCTCCTCACGGATAGAGATTGTGTAGCGCGAACGCAATGCCTGCGAGAGGTACGACATCGCTACCCTATTCTTTACGGTGTACTCAATAGGACCTGTATAGGTGCGAGATACGGTAACCTTTGGCTGCTCCATCTTTGCCTTGAAGTCGTTGATGACCTCACCCTTTACAGCCTTAACGCCATCATCAACCTTCTTTGCCAACTTCTTTGATACAGGCAATGAGCCGATATACTTCTCAACAAGAGGCTTGATAGTTGCCAAATCAACATTACCAACAATAGTTACGGTAAAGTTGGCGGCATTCGAATAGAGAGCCTTATATGCAGGCTCAACCTGCTCGAACTTGATCATATCAAGGATTTCAGGAGTCAGTTGCTGACGGCGGAAGTGGTTGCCATAGAGAGTCTTCTCCCTCTCAATCAAAGCAATATAGTCCGGATTCTTCATATAGTTGGCGATGAATGGCTTCAACTGATTCATCGCTACATTGAAGTCGTCCTCCGAGAAACGAGGCTCGGTGAATTGCAGGTAGATGAGTTGCATAATGGTCTCCAAATCCTTTGGAGAGCCTGTGCCTATCATCTGTGTATCGAAATTGTCGGATCTAACAACTACACGTGCATTCTTACCCGAAAGCTGCTTGCGGAGATCTGTTGCAGAGAACTTGGATACACCCATACGACCTGTGAAAGATGAGAGGAGTGCCGAAGTCCAATACAACTCGTCCGATAGCGACGACTGTCCGAAGTGTGCAATCAAGTCAATGCGTACCTCGTCAGCCTTAAACTTGGTAGGCTTAACAACTACCTTCATACCATTCTTCAATGTCCAAGTCGTTGTGCCAAGAACTTCGTCCTTTGTCTCCTTCTTTACGGCAGAACCCTTCAACTTCTTGTCAGGTGAGATGAGAGGCTCCTTAACGGTGTTGTCTGCGTATGGAGCAATCTCTGCACCATTAACCTTTGTCATTGTTGCGAGTACCTCTGCCTCGGTAGGATTTACCAAGCCCTCACGCTGTGGCGCATTAACCACGATAACGCGGTTGTGAGGAGTAACATATTGTGCGAAGACCCGATTTATCGCCTGCAAAGGCAATTGAGCGATAATTGCGCTATCCAACTTCCACTCGGTCTCTGCATCAGGCATTGCCGCATTCTTCAAGAAGTTGTTGATGTAGCGACGTACAAACTGACCATTCTTGCGGTCGTTGCGGTTGTTGTAGGCTTGCTCCTCTCGTTTGAGAACAATCTGCTTTGCACGCTCCAACTCACCCTCGGTGAAGCCGTGGCGACGAATACGCTCCAACTCTGTGTAGGCAGCCTCAAAGCCCTTGATGATTTCGCCATCTTTGGTGGTTACACTGAGCATAAGGTTGTCCAAAGTTGGGCAAACGCCAACGCTACCGCTGTTGATGCCCGCCATAGTAAATGGAGCATTAGGCTTCATTGCTATCTCTTGCAGACGGGTATTCGCCATATTTCCTGCAAGTGCGTTGATAAGCGTCATCTGCTCGGCGATAATAGTGTTGTTGTACTGCTTTGGAAGAGCGGCACGCTTGATAATCAAGGCGATAGAACTCTCGGAGGCCTCTTTGTCCTCCATAATTGAAACGATAGGCTCTTGATTGTCAGGTACTACAATAACCTCCTTCTGTGCTGCATCGGCAGGCGAAGCAGGGATATCGGACATCAACTTTTTGAGTTTCGCCTCCACCTGATCAACGTCAATGTCGCCGACAATTACCACTGCCTGCAACTCCGGACGATACCACTTTCTGTAGAAATTTTCAAGAGAAGTGTGGTCAAACGACTTCAAGCCGTCAAGATAGCCGATAAGGTTGCGATGCTCGTAACGAGAGCCCTTCATCAACGCCTTGATGAGTTGAATTGTTCCACGCCACGATGCACCATCTCGTGTACGCAACTCCTCCATAATAACGCCACGCTCCGAGTCAATCTCCTTCGGCTGCAAGGAGATAAAGTGCGACCAATCGTGCAAAACAAGCATAGCCGAATCAACGATGCCCTCACGAACGGTTGGAACATCGCGCATAAGATATTGAGTTACGTCCCAGCCTGTTGAAGCGTTGAGATTAGCACCAAACTTCACACCGACCTTCTCCAAATACTCAATAAGAGTCTTGCCCGGAAGGTTCTTTGTGCCATTGAATGCCATATGTTCAAGGAAGTGAGCCAAGCCCTGCTGGTCGTCGGCCTCCTGAATAGCACCTACATCGTGAACGATGTAGAAATCTGCAAGTTTAGGCTGTTTGTCGTTGTGACGAAGGTAGTAACGCATACCATTCGGCAATGTTCCCACACGAACAGCCTTGTCCGCAGGGATAACCGGAATCTGTTGCGCCGGTTGCGCAGCCACCGCAAATGTTACCAACAGAGCGATGACGGTTGTAAATAAGTGTTTCATTGTACCAAGAATTTGGATTTTATAAAAGTTGTTATCTGTATCTAATCGTTTACTCATCAACAAAACTAACGTTCTTAATCGCCTTTTATTGCCTAAATACCTATTTATATATAAGACGCATATATGGCATAAAAACTACACAAAAACGCAAGTTCGCACAAATATACCAATTCTTTTGTTTCTGATTGCAAAAATATAGAATAATTTGTAAAAATTATCATTTCTATCAACAAATTTACCCCCCCCCGTAAAAAGTGGGTAAGTTATTGATAATCAGCGAAATAAATTTTACTAAAATATAAAGAAAAAGCACCGCAGTTTTGCGGTGCTTTGATAATAGTCGATATCGTATTACTCTATCGTATCAACGTCTTCAACAATCTGCTGTGGCAAGAGGTAGGAGTCCTCCGGAGTATTCTCCAATACCCATACAACCCAATCGGCCCACTCATTCCACTCTTTCCAAAGCGGAGAGTTATCGTTTGCAGGCTTGTTGTTCTCGTACTGCGCTTTCCACGCAACAACTGCAGCATTGCGCTCGCCTGCGCTTGGAACAATTACGCCCGGTGCAGGATATACATATTGAGGGAAGTTATCCTCTGCCCACTTAATATGTGCGCTCCACGCAGGATAAGCCTCCTTTGGCTCCATATCAAACTCAAAGTCCTCAATGCGGTTGATAGAGAGCTGGTATGTTGAGTAGTCTCTATCACCACCTTCGTAAGAGGTGTATTTTGAGTAAATTTGGTAGATAGCCAATACATCACCTACTGTACCATTCTTTGGCGCATACTTACCTGCAAAGCGCGAATAACCACTTGTACGGAGCATATAAACACCGTGGTCGGAGGTGTATTTTGCCGACTCGTTGTACATAAGACATAGACTACCATACAGAGCCACATTGTTCATACTATACGCCAAGTGATACCAAGAGCGAGTTACATTGTTCTTAACAGGTGTGCCCGGAACTGTTGGTAGAGCCTCTTGGATACCGTTTGTTGCAATCCAAGATGGATAGATCTGCTCATACGAACCATTCATAAGAGGGTCAGGTGTTACGATTGTACCATCTGCTTGTGGATAAGGAACTCCTGCATAGTGAACCTTCAACCCCTTGAAGCGAATCAAACGACCAAGGAAACGAGGGGTGTTGCTACCCTGAATCTTTGAGTATGAGTTCTCATCTACAACAAAGATATCTGCCGTCTCGTCGGTTGCGCTCTCTGTAAGAGTCGCCTTCTCGCCCGGAAAGACGTGCAAGCGAACCTTGTTTTGGCTTACGATATTTGAATTTGAGTAGTATTTATATGTACCATAAGCATTGTAGCCGGAGGTTGGAATATCGCCCAACGAAAGCATCATACGATAGTTGCCGAGGTACAAACCGCGCACCTTAACATAAACCCACATCGACTCTTTGCTTTCGAGGTCGCACGGATAATCAAGGAATAGACCATTGGTGAGTTTCAACTCAATAGCACCCGTTCCATCAAAGATGTGCAGCGACTTGTAGATATTACCCTGCTCGTCATTTGAGATAACCTTACCCTTGATGTAGTAGTTGCCGGTATTGTACCAATTCTGCGCCAACTCATAGTCGGTGCACTCCTTGGCATTTGCAACAAAACGGATATACTTGGTTTGAGCCTTATCGGTGGTACTACCAAAGTCGCTGGTCTCTCCATAAATTGCCTTCAAATCTGCAATAGATATATGTTGCAGATCAGGGTTGAGAGCCTCAAAAGTCTCGTCATCATAGATGACGGTAGGCTGTGGCTCCTCAAACTTATTGTAGCAAGCGGTCAAAACCAAACCGAGCAATGCTACTAAAATCATCTTATACTGTTTCATAATCTTTTCTCTCTTTTTTGGTTTGACCTATTAGAAACGGAAATATACATTTACGAAGCAGGTCGTACCAAGCATATAGAAGTACTTTGCATCAAAGTGTGTGTAATACGTTGTTGCAGGATTCTCCTGTCCCGGTAGCATACCACGCACCTTGCGCATACGCATCTGCTCGTAACCGCCTGTACGGAAGCCCTGATTGTTCAGGATATTCTTAACCTCGGCACTGAATCCGATGGTGTACTTACGCTTGATATACCAGTTCTTTCCGAGGCTGGCCGCCAATGTGTAGGCGTGTCCCAACTCCTCCTCTGCACGCATATCGGCAATCTGCTGCATAGCCCAGAACTTCTGTGTGTTGTCCGCGCTCTTGCTATACAATACCTTCTGATATGGCAATACTGCATTGTTGGTACGATATGCAGGGTTCATTGAGAGATACAACTTATCGTAGTAGTTGAAGTTGATTGAAGCAAACCAGTTCTTCGGACCACGGAAGTCAAGACCTACGTTTACAGCAAATTGAGGGGTACTCTCAACGTAGTAATCCTTCCAATAGACCTTGTCCACCAACTTGACCTTGTTGCTGTTGTCCACAGTTTGAGTGAAGTTAGGGTTTGAAGTGTAGCGATAGTCGCCATAGTTCAACGCGCCCTGTACAGCCAAACCATTCCAGATTGGAACACGAACAGCAACCTCGACACCCATATAGCGTTTGTCAATGTTACTCATCGCAAAGTTGGTGAATGAAGCCTGTGTATCGTCGTAGAACGATATAACCTTTGAAGCATTCGTCATCTCGGTAAAGTAACCTGCTACACGAGCCTGCAAGTATGGCAGATTGAGGTTATAAACCAACTCTGCGCTATATGCCTGCTCCGGAGTTAAGCCCGGGGTTACGGTATTGCGGGTACGAGGTGAAACAAATGCCGAGTTGAAGGTCGGAGCATCTTGTACTGCGCCCAAATTCAACGCCAACTGATGTGCGTGTGAGAAACGATACGAGAATGTTGCCTTCGCCTTGTAGGTCAAGAAGTTCAAGTGCTTTGAATCGCCCTTTGAGTTATCGGCGAAAAGACCCTTGCGCCACAAGCCGTGTCGCCACATTCCGGCATAACCTATCTCGCCACCAACGTTCATCTCAAAGCCACCTGTACGGAACTCATACATAGCCCACAACTGTGCTTGACGCACGTGAGCGTAGTAATCATACGAGAACTTGTCGCCCTCACGAACGATGCGGGCGTGTCCGTGCTCGTTGTAGTAGTCGAGGTCATTCTGATACTTGACAGGGTCGCTACCCATATCACGCTCTGCAAACTTATCAACATCAACCCAGAAGTCGCCACCAAGCAAATCCTTGACTTTGTCGTAGTACTCTGTGCGGTTTACACGAGCCTTAACGCCACCAAAGAGGCGGTGGTTGTTATTGAATTGGTGTGTGATGTTAGCCACGAAGTTGTAGTCAATCTGGTCTGTATGACGCTCCTCAATGATGTAGTTTGAGCGGTGTCCCTCTGCGTAAGGCGAAGCGGTACCGTTCTTGTTGGAGTTAATCATATTATCAAAGTCAATGCGACCATTCCATACGGCACGAGCATCTGCTGCTGCCTGCAAGTATGAGAATATCTGATCGTTTGCTGATGGTGAGAAGATACCGGGAACATTGCCCTGTACAACTCCACTGCGGAATGCGTTTACAGCCTCTGCCGCCAAACCTTGTTGAGTGAGAGTGTTAAGGTTCTGTACAACAAAATTACCAAAGCCATTTGCATCAGCGATAATCTGTGTTGTATAGTTTGAAGGCAAGTAACGATAGTAGTCAGGACGTGGGTCTGCACCATCTTTCCAAGTCATTGCCGAATATCCGTTGAAACCGAAGCGTACCGATGTCGCCGCCGAGAAACGGGTCTTCTCGCTGATGTCATAGTAGTAGTTGAGCATCACGATAGGCTCGTGTGAGCGACGAACACGGGTATTGCGGAGTTTGCCGTCTTGAATACCTACATTCGGGTTGTAGTAGTTGCTGCCGAACATATTGTAAGCCTCCTGTGTTGATGCCTGTTGCGCACCACGCTGCTGTGGAGTGCCGAGAATCATCAACGAGAGGCGATGCTTTGGCGTGAACTGCTTCTCAACAGCAGCAAAGTAGCCGTAAGAGTTGTAATATACACCATCAACATATCCGTTGCCACCCTGACGAGTCGATACCGAGAAGGCGTATGACCAGCCGTTGTCAAGCATACCCGAAGCATACGACAAAATTGCACGGAAATTATAGTTCTGGTTACCACCCGATATGCTTGCGCGGAAGCCCTTACGCATCTGTGAAGCGCGAGCGTTGATATTTGTTGTGCCACCAAAACCGCCTACGCCATAGTCGGTAACGGTCAAACCTGCGGTACTCTCCTGATTACGAGTAGCGTCGTTCATACCGCTCCACAACGACCAAGGACCATAGCCGGTCAAAGCATCGTTGAAGCGAATACCATTCAGATATACGTTAGTGTACTTTGAGTCGTAACCACGCACATTGAAACGCATCTCGCTGAATCGGTACGATGCAATGTTGTTGTAGAGGTCCTTTGATGCCGAAAGAGATGAAGGCAACGCTTGTGTGTCCGAAGCCGAAGAGTCGTTATCAAACTCCGCAAAGATTGCATCGTCCAACACCTCGCCCTGTATAGCCTTTGGAGCCACGATTACGGCGTTGATGTCCTTTACTCCATTCTCAACCTTCACAACGATATCAAGGTTCTCGAACTCTGGTGCTGCAAACGAGAGTTTGTAGTCGCCCGCAGGCACGCCCTTCAACTCGAAGTATCCGTCGTCGTTGGTTTGCGCCTTAAAGGAGGTACCCTCAATCGTTACCACAGCGTTTCCGACAGCCGCTCTGCCGTTTCTTGACAATACTCTACCCTTCAAGCCACCCTCTTGTGCGAAAGCGGTTGATGCGAGCAATGTCATAGTCGCAATAAGTAAAAATTTTAGTTTCATACCTTTTATTTAATATAGATTATTTTGCTATGTAGATATATACAGGGAAGTGGTCGCTGTATCCGTTCTGGAAGTTAGAGCCGACGAACGAACGCAACGGATAGTTCTTGTACTGACCCTCTTTCTGTATCATATAAGGGGCGGTGAAGATGTTTCCATAGAACTTTGCACCCTCCTTCTTCTGAATCTTCAATGCTCCGGTAGAACCTGTTGCCAAGTTCTCCGATACCACGATGTTGTCAAAGAGGTTCCACGAGTCGCGGTATGCCAAAGTGCCGTATCCAGCCTTCAACATTGCGTTGAATGGGTTGAACATATCGTTTGCCTCCAACTTCTTGATGTTGCCCTTTGCGCCAAGTACCTCTACAACACTTGCATCGGTGGCATCGTCGTTGAAGTCGCCCATAATTACGACCTTGGTGTTAGGGTTTACGGTACGCACCGAGTCGCAGATGTGCTTACACTTTGCCGCTACGAAGTCGCGCGAATACTGCGAACGCTCCTTACCACCAAGGCGTGAAGGCCAGTGCGATACGATAAAGTAGAATGGCTCGCCCTCAATCTTGCCCCACATTGCGACCAAGTCGCGGGTGAGGAAGTTCGGACGTCCCGGGAATGAGATGCGGTGCGCCTCCGAGCCCTCCAATTGGAATTGGTTAGGACGATAGAAGAATGCGCAATCGACACCACGACGGTCTGGCGAGTCAAAATGCACGATGCGGTAGTTCGCCTTTGCAAGTTTTGGCTGTGCGAGAAGATCCTCCAATACGAGGCGGTTCTCAATCTCCGAAACGCCGATTACGACAGGGAAATTCTTGTCTTGCAATGCGACATCAAACAATACGCGCTCCATATTGTGGAGCTTCTGGTTGTAGCGGTAAGTTGTCCACTTACGCTCACCCTCCGGGAGGTACTCCTCATCATTTTTGTTTGGGTCGTTGATGGTGTCAAAGAGGTTTTCAAGGTTGTAGAAGACCACCTTGTACGGCTTTTGAGCGAAGCCTACCAGCAACAATGATGCAAACAAAATCGCAAAAAATGTTCTTTTCATTCTCTTTATAAATTATTGTTCTAAAATTTCCATTCACTATAATTGCACTGCGCCTTGACCTTATCGGCAATCTTCGGGTTTAGGTTTCGGAAGAATGTGAAGCCCGAACGACGCTCAATCTCGGCTACCGAAACGGCGGCACTGCTCAACGATTGGTAGGTTGCAGATTCGTCGTTCTCAAAGATAAAGCCGATGCACATCAAATCGTCCGCCGAGGTAATATCGGCGATATGTTTGCCTGTATATCCCGTTTTGGTGCGCAGCAATAATTTGTAACAATGCGATGGAACGGCTACTTGGCGATTGCTGTTAGATACCGTCTTATTACTCTCAAAGAGCGTTCCTACCACGACAAAGAGTGTGTCGGAAGGTATCTTACCGCGAACCTTGTTTTCGAGTGTACCCCACGAGCCGCTATTGAAATCGTAGTCTTGCGCCATAATGTTTGTTGAGTAGCAGGTCTGCGCATTGGTGTTCCAAGTGTTGTAACGGTCTGCCGATGGGAGCATATGACCACGGGCATAGCCACCTCCTATGTTTTTGCTGATGTTTGCCTGCTTGGACTGCGGAATAATCGGGTACGTGTAGGTGTTGTATGTGTCAAGCGACTTTACGTAGGTGCTTAAAATCTCGAATGCCGTGTTCCAATTACTGCTCTCTTTGTACTGTGTTACCGCGTCATCAAAAGCCCACGCATTGGTACGACCCGGAGTGTCGGAACCAACCTGATAGTTGCGAGGAGCCATATATGACGAGTGTGCAGGATATGCCACCCAACGCGAACAACCCTTTTGGGTGTCGTAGCATACAGAGTAGTTGCGCACACGACGCTTATCCGAGAGCGTTGTGTAGTAGGTCTTGTGTATGTAGTTTGCATTAGGCATATAGTCTGGCTGCTCTGCCCAAGGGCGGTCGTAGTCCGGATTGGCACTCTTGATAAGTTGGCGAATGGTAAATGCCTTTGAGTAGCCGTCGCTAAATGTGATAACGGCTCGTGCATAGCGATCCTCGTCGCTATTATTTGCCGAGAAGCGTAGCGCGAATTGTTGTCCCACAAAGCCTGCTCTTGATGCTGCCGTACAGAAACTATTGCCCTCTATGACTGTCAAGGTCCAAGTGAGCGAAGGGTCGCCTATGGTAACACCCGACAATGTTGTGGCGTGATATGTAAGAAGTGTTCCGTCAATCTCGGCCTTTGATTTGTATGGCGACCAAGGGTCTTCAAATTCACAAGCCGTAAAAGCAAGAGCAAGCACCAACATAGCTACTACACTACGGTTGATGCTTTTAATCGCAATAAATATCTCTTTCAATCCTTTCAATGTTACACAAAAGGTTGTTAATTGTTGTTAAGGGCGGTTAAAGGTTTTTAATGTTTTTTTGCGCCATCGTCAATATCTGTAAAACTCCTTTAATACCCCTTAATAACCGTTAAAAGTTTGGCGCATAGTACCCAAGGCAGGTAATCAGCCTGCCTTGGATTGTTTTTGCAGAATTACTCTGCGTAGGTAATTTTAATACCAGTAATACGAGCCTGGATATTAACCTTGTTATTATCGGCATCGTATGTTTGATTAAAAATCTCCACCGAGTTAGCAGATCCTGTCCATACTCCGTCAGTGTATGTGCCAACATTTGACACCAAACTACCTTGGCGATCGGCATCAGAGAATGT
>JAFXHB010000091.1 GCA_017536605.1 Alistipes sp. | reverse complement strand
GATATTAACACGCTCAATGCGCGAGAGTGTTCGCTCGCCTATGGTGTCGCTCTCCTCAATACTCAAAGCGATGCGTTCAGCCTCGTGTCCGAGTCGCCCCGAACACTCCTGAATGTTATAGTCAATCTCGGCGGTTGCTACTGCCCCATAGTAAGAGATATCTCGGCGGATATCGTAGAGGTCCTTCCTATTAGAGACCTCTATTATGGCATCTGGTGTATAGGCAGCACCGTGTCCATAATCCGATGTAACACTCCAAGGTACCGACACCACTACCAACTTCGCCTCGTCGGTAGAGGTTTTATCTCGGAAGTAGTAACCCGAATCGCATGCACTATCGTCATTAAGGACGACTTTCAGAAATTTCATCGCCATAGCAAATCGCTTAAAATACCTTCAAGGTGCAAATTTATAAAAATTATTGCAAAAAATATGTAATCAAACAAGTTACTCACTATATTTGTACACTTTTTGACGCGAAACAAGGATGAAAATTGTAATTGACAAAGCGATACCATTCCTCTGCGGACTCTTTGAGCCATTCGGGGAGGTTGTATATCTTGACGGCAAAAATATCGGGCGCGAGGAGGTGAAAGATGCCGATGCGCTCGTTATTCGCACACGTACCAAATGCAACGAGTCGCTCCTTGACGGGTCAAAAGTGCGTATCATAGCCACCGCAACAATAGGCTTTGACCATATCGACACCGACTACTGTCGCAGACACAATATCGCCGTCGCCACTGCCGCAGGGTGCAATGCCCGCGGTGTGCTTCAATGGGTTGCTGCCGTGCTTGCTCATATTGTGGGTGATACCACACCACAGAGCCTTACACTCGGCATTGTGGGCGTTGGTGCTGTCGGCAGTCTGGTGAAGGAGTATGCCGAGCAGTGGGGCTTCCGCACCATCTGTTGCGACCCTCCACGCGAGGAGGCGGAGCATCTCGGCTTTGTCGCGCTTGAAGAGGTGTTGCGTCAGGCGGATATAGTTACACTCCACACCCCTCTTGATTATACGACATACCACCTTATCAACCGCGAGAATATATCACTCTTGAAGAGTGGGGCAACTCTTATAAATGCCTCGCGCGGAGAGGTCGTTGATACGCAAGCAACTCTTCGCAACGATATCCGATATGCGATAGATGTCTGGGAGGGAGAGCCTAATATAGATAGGATATTACTTGAAAAAGCAACCATTGCGACACCTCATATTGCGGGTTACTCGCTACAAGGTAAGGCGAATGCCTCCTCGCAAGCGGTGGCTGCCGTCGCGCATCACCTCAACATTCCCGTTGGCGGCTGGTATCCGAAGGGCGTGGAGCGCACCACCCCGCAACAGATAGGCTGGGAGGAGTTGCGTAACACCATTACCGACCACTACGATATACTTGGTGAGAGCCAACACTTTAAGCGCAATGCCGAGGCGTTTGAGCAGTTGCGCAACGAGTATCGTTATCGCAACGAATACTTCTAATTATTAAAAAATTCGTATATTTGCCCCGTTATGAATCTGATAAAGCGACTTTTTACGACACTTCTCGGAGCAGAGCGTGCATCACAAGTTCTGCTATACTCGCTTCGTGTTGTCGGTAAAATACCGGCAGGCAATTGGTTCTTGCGCAAGATATATAGTGTTAAATCGCCATCTTTGGAGCGTGAGGTCTTTGGTCTGCGCTTTCGCAACCCGATAGGTATGGCGGCGGGCTTTGATCGCAACGGAGAGGTCTTCCGCACGCTTGACGCCTTGGGCTTCGGCTTTGTGGAGATTGGCACCATAACACCCCGCCCACAACAGGGAAACCCTCGCCCACGAATGTTTAACCTCTACAAGGATAGAGCTATTCTCAACCGCGTAGGACTTGCAAACAAGGGGTTGGAGAGTGTCTTGGCAAATGTCCGCGACGAACACAAGAATATCATTCTCGGTTGCAACATCGGCAAAAATACCGTAACACCGCTTGAAGAGGCACCGGCCGACTACCTGCGCGTATTCCGCAACCTATACCAATATATCGACTACTTCGCTGTAAATGTGAGTTATAACACTACTCACACGCAATATATCCCGCGCAACAGAGAGAGTATCCTCGCTATCTTGGAGCCACTCTTTGAGTTTAGACGCGGACAAAACCAATACCGTCCAATCCTCCTCAAAATCTCTCCCGACCTCACGGACGAGGAGATAGATTTGATGACCGATATTATGGTTGATACCCCTCTTGATGGTATCATCGCTACTAACGCTACGACAAATGCCGAAGGACTTGCCACCTCAAAGCGCAAGTTGCAACGCTATGGCAGTGGCGCAGTAAGTGGAGCACCTCTCACGAAGCGAGCCATAGAGGTTGTTCGTCGCGTGTACGAGCGATCCAACGGCACATACCCAATTATCGGCTCCGGAGGCATAATGAACGGCAAAGATGCAAAGGCTATGCTTGATGCCGGCGCAACACTCGTACAGGTCTATACGGGTATGGTCTATGGCGGTATCGGATTTGCAGGCAATCTCTGCAAAGACCTTCTTCGCTCCGAAGCACCTACCGATACCCATTCAACCGCAGAGGCATAGGTTATGCAGGCTACAATCGTTACCATAGGCGATGAGATTCTGATTGGTCAGATTCTTGATACAAACTCGCAATGGCTTGCGCAACAGCTCAATGCCGTAGGTATTCGCGTAGTGGAGCGCACCTCAATCGGAGATACCGCCGAGGCGATACGCACAATGCTTGACCGCACGCTCGCGCAGAGCGACCTTGTTGTGATTACGGGCGGTTTAGGTCCTACGAAAGATGATATTACCAAGCAGACGCTTGCCGAATACTTCTCCTCAAAACTCTACTATAATGAGATTGAGGCTCACCATATTGAGCAACTGCTCGCCAGACGAGGTATTCCGTTTACGCCACTCAATCGCGCACAGGCGATGGTGCCGGAGTGCTGCGACGTCATTCACAATGCACACGGAACAGCACCTGCGATGTGGTTTGAACAGGGCGGAGCAGTCGTCATCTCCCTGCCCGGCGTACCCTTTGAGATGAAACATATCTTTGAGGAGGAGGTGCTACCTCGCCTGAAAGAGCGATTCTCGTTGAGAAGTACCATACACCGAACAATGATAACCTTCGGCATACCCGAATCGCTATTGGCGGAGCGTATCGCAAAGTGGGAGGAGGCTCTTCCCGACCACCTGCACCTTGCATATCTGCCAGCGGCTAACGTAGTAAGACTACGACTCTCGGCATACGATGTTGATGAGGAGGTGGTAGGCAGAGAGATTGAGGCTCAATTTGATACGCTACGCACTATAATTCCCGATAATATCGCAGGTATGGAGGGTGCTTCGGTTGAGGAGTTGGTACACAACGCCCTGATTCGCCGCGGCGAGACTCTCGCCATCGCCGAGAGTTGCACGGGAGGTGCTATCGCCTCGAAGTTTACCGCACAAGCGGGCGCGTCGGCATATCTTCTTTGTGGAGTGGTGTCGTACAGCAACGACTCCAAGTGCAAGGTTTTGGGCGTTCCGATGTGCGCGATTGAGCAACACGGAGCAGTATCGGAAGAGGTTGCCCTCGCAATGGCGGAGGGGGCAAGAGCGATAACGGGAGCGACCTACGCCATCTCCACTACGGGCATAGCAGGACCTACGGGAGGCTCTGCCGAGAAACCCGTTGGCACGGTATGGATAGGTATCGCCACCCCTGCGGGCAGTAGAGCGGTATGTCGCAACTGCGGCACAGACCGTTCTCAAATCATCGCCCGCGCCACCGCCTACGCCATAGCGATGCTCCACGAAGAGTTAAAATAGTCCTCGAAAATTATGATAACGATGAATACATTGCCTCTGCTTTTGTTGCCGGCGTTGGGTACGATACTCGGCGCGGCGGTGGTGCTTGTCTTGAAAGCGGAGGCTGCAAAGCGAATACAGAATATCTTGCTCGGATTTGCATCGGGTGTGATGGTTGCGGCGGCGGTGTGGTCGTTGTTGATACCGTCGCTTGAAGAGGCTGCGCCGATGGGGGCGTTTGCGTGGGTACCTGCGGTGGTAGGTTTCTTGGTGGGTGTCGGCTTTATGCTCCTGTTGGATATGCTCATTCCGCACCTTCACCTCAATAGCGAGAAGCCGGAGGGTATGCGTTCAACATTGGGACGCTCCTCAATGCTTGTCTTGGCGGTGGTGTTACACAATATCCCCGAAGGTATGGCGGTTGGCGTTGTTGCGGCGGGAGTTCTCACGGGTGAAGTGGGTATGTCAATGGCGGGCGCACTCGCCTTGGCGATAGGTATTGCGGTACAGAATATCCCCGAAGGGGCGGTTATATCCCTGCCTCTGCGTGCGCAGGGTAACTCGCGAGGCAAAGCCTTCCTCTATGGTGCATTGTCGGGTGTCGTAGAGCCTGTGGCGGCGATACTCACGATTATATTTTTGGATTCGTTGATGGTCGTCTTCCCCTATATGCTCTCATTTGCGGCGGGTGCGATGATATATGTCGTAGTTGAGGAACTTATCCCTGAATCGCATAGTGGTCGCCACTCCAACGCCTCCACAATCAGTTTTGCCATCGGCTTTGCGCTGATGATGGTATTGGACGTAGCGTTAGGGTAGAATACCCTCTCTACAACTCAAATCCACACTTATCGGGAAACAACTCTTGGAGAAACTTCGCCATACGCTGACTGTCCTCTGCGGTGGCACGCTCCGAATCATTCACGCAAATCATTATCGGGTTATACTTGCGCATCTGTGCCGGATAGTTGCGTGAGTAGTTGTTTATGCAGCGCGAATCGTTGGCAAAGCGGTTTGTAAGGGTAGCCTTTATCTTGTTGAAGATACCTTTTATATTGTTATATCGCCCAACCTTACGCATTATGGCGTGTCCGGTGGCAATCATATAGTAACTAATATAGGAGCGGTGCATATCCTCATTGTGGCGGAAGCGGTGGTGTAGGATATTCTGCCACGCCTCGGAGTGGAGATTTTTGATGCAATACTCGTAGTCCGAACGAAGATAAGCGTCAAAGTTGTGGTGCGGAGCGAGGTATATCTGCTCTCCGAAATCCGCCTCTATAAGGTCCTGCATTCGGCGAATCATCTTGTGGTAATGCCCTCGTCGCAGAGCCTTCTCTCTATCAAATCGCATCAGCCTGACGATAGGTCGCCCATCTTCATTAAAGAAGGTGCTGCGGTGAATAGGCTTCGTAAATAGCGTATCGTCATTGCCAAAGATGAAGTGTTCGCTCAAATTGGGTATCTTGTGCAGGCACGCCTCCATTGCACAACTATTGAAGGTTGGCAACACCTCGTGTGGAAAGATAACCTTGTGGTCCACAATCGTAATCTTGGGGTGGTTGCGGTTGAGCCACTTGGGGCATTGGTTGTCGGTAACGATAAAGATATGGTTTATCCACGGAGCGTACTTCTCCACGGAGCGAAGCGAGTAGCGCAACTCGTCTATATTGCGCCAGCGGGCATCACCCACAACCTCGGCGGTCTGAATCGTACTGCCTCCGATATATTGGTTGCGCTTTGCCCTCCACGCGGGGTCATCGCCATCAACCCACAGATAGACCAAATCTACTGCAAAATCGCTCGTCTGCATTATCGTAATCGGTTATAAATTTTGACAAATATCTGAAATAGGAGTGGAGTGCGGTAGTGGGTGCTTAACTTTGCCTTGCTTATCGCCTCACTCAACCACGGGAACTCCTTGAAGAGGTCGCAGTCGTGAATCATAGAGTGCCAACCTGCACGAAGTACAATGCCATCTACAACTCCCTCTACGGGACTCCCCTCCAGCCTATCTTTGTAGGCGATATACAACCCCAAGAGGTTGCGTGAAGAGGCGATATGGCGCACACTGCGTTTCTGGGCGCACATTGAGTCGGTGTTGGTCTTGCGGTAGTGGTACAACGCCTCCGGAAGATGGGTGATAGATTGTGCGTAGAAGACAATCTGCGACATCAGGTAGATATCCTCGTGCATACCCCCTTTCGGGAATGATACGAAGTTGTCGGTATAGAGCCTTCGGCGGAAGCACTTTGTTACGGTGTAGCCGTAGGCGTTATAGTTCAACATATTGCGTACCCAGAGTCGTTTGTCCTTCACCGTATAGGTGCGCTCGCGCTTGACGCTTTGGCGGTTGCCATACTCCTTAATCAGATGAAAATATACGAGGTCGGCATCGGTGCGTTCGGCAACCTCCATAACTCGCTCCACGGCGTTCAGTTCCAACCAATCGTCCGAGTCGGCAAAGAGGATATACTCGCCCTCGGCTGCCTCCAAGCCCGCTTTTCGAGCCGACGGAAGACCTCCATTCTCCTTATTTATGATTAAGATGCGCTCTTTTAGATGCGAGAACTTATCCTCAATAAGCGAGCCGAGAATCTCCATTGAACGGTCCTTCGTGCCGTCGTTTACGAAGATGAACTGAATATCATCGTAGGTCTGTCCCAAGACGCTTTCGGCGCACTGCGCTATATACTGCTCTACGCCATAGATGGGGATAATTAACGATATTTTGTGGCGGTGGCTCATAGTTCGTACTTTGATTTTTGTGGAAATCGCTCCTCAAATGCGGCAAGCAGAACGCGACGCAACTCCTCGTATCGCGACTCGGAGAGTTGCACATCGTTGATACATAGTAGGCTTTTGGTCGGATTGACAATGGCATTGCGTAGCCCCTTTGCCGAGATGATACCAACCGAAATATGTTGTCTTGACAGGCGGCGGTTTATAAGTCGCCCCTTCAAATAGAGATAGTCAAGGAAGAGGTATTGGTTGAGGTTCTCGTCGTTGCGTATGCGCGAAGCCGAAGTCTTGGCAATCTCCTCCGAGGCACTCTTATAGACCTCCTCGCACTCGCTCTTGAACATCGGTGTACAGACGTGTTGCGGGCGGAGGAAGCATAGGCTCGGTTTCAACCCCAGCACCTTGTGGGCGAGGCGGTCGGAGTTGCGACATATCCGCTTAAACATATCAAATACGAAGAGGTGGCGCGACATTCCCAAGTGGCACTTTCCCCCTTCAAAGAAGTCGGTGGCAACGCAATGCCTCATCGGGAAGACGTCGTCATTGAAGTATAGATACTCTTCGTCTAACCCTTCAATGCGGTGGAGGTGCATCTCGATAGGGTTGCAGTTGAAGGTCGGCAGATACTCCGCAGGGATAATATCCTTGTGTAGCATGATATGTACCTCGTTGCGGTCAATCCACTTCGGCACTTGGCTCTCGTGCGACACGATAAGATGTACCTTGCGAATGAACTGCATATTTACCTCAATGCCACGAAAGAGGTAGCGCAACGTTCCCCAATCGCGAAAACGCTTCTCCAATACGGGCTGGTTTGTAAACTGCTCGTAGTCGTGCTGCCATACGGGGTCATTTCCATCTACATAGGTGATGACTATATCCATACTCTTCTCCTTTAATCGTTACAATGGCTCCTAATCTATCCTAACAGCGAGAGCCTTCTCAATAACTTCGTGCATATCGTAGTAGCGGTAGTCCGCCAAGCGTCCGCCGAAGATGTGGCGAGGCTCCTTGTCGGCAAGTGCGCGATATTGCGCGTAGAGGGCTGTGTTACGCTCGTCGTTGATAGGGTAGTAAGCCTCTTTGCCCTCGCTCCATTCAAGCGGATATTCGCGTGTGATGACGGTGTGCGGAGTGCCTCTATCCTCAAAGTGTTTATGCTCAATAATTCGGGTAAATGGCGTTTCATTGTCGGTATAATTCACTACCGACACCTCTTGATAATACTCCTTGTCGAGTTGCTCCTCCTCAAAGCGCAGAGAGCGATATTCCAATCGCCCGAAACGGTAGTCGTAGAAGCGGTCCAACTCTCCCGTATAGACAACCCTCTCGGCAAGCGAGTCCAACTCCTCACGATTGGCGATGTAGTCGCAGTTGAGGCGTACGTCGCACCCCTCCAACAGTCGCTCTATAAGCGGATTGTAGCCACCCGTAGGTATCGCCTGATAGGTGTCGTTGAAGTAGTTGTTGTTGCGCTCGTAGCGGAGTGGCAGACGGCGTATTATCCACGCCGGCAACTCCTCGCAACTGCGCCCCCACTGCTTCTCGGTGTAGCCCTCAATCAACTTTTCATAGATGTCGCGCCCAACGAGCGATAGTGCCTGCTCTTTAAGATTTGCAGGCTCGTGGTCAAGGTGTAGGCGTTGCTCCTCAATCTTTGCCCTTGCCTCCTCCTCGCTTGTTGTGCCCCACAACGCCTCGTAGGTGTTGAGGTTGAAGGGGAGAGGGTATATCTCGCCACGGTAGTTCGCTTGTGGCGTGTGGGTGTATGGGTGGAACTCGGCAAGCGAGGTTACAAACTCCCAAACCTCCCTGTTTGAGGTGTGGAAGATATGCGCTCCGTAGCGATGTACGAAGATGCCGTCGCGCTCCTCACAGTAGGTGTTGCCTCCCGTATGGTTACGCCTATCTACGACAAGAACACGCCTACCCGCCTTGTGTGCGCGGTATGCCACCACAGCACCAAAGAGTCCTGCTCCAACAACGAGGTAGTCGTATCGCTTGTTGCTTGCCATAGTTGGTTGAGAGTGTGTTATGCCTGTACGCCGAAGTCGCGCAGAGCGTCGTTCAGGGTAGTCTTCTTGTCGGTGGACTCCTTGCGCTTACCTATAATTAAGGCGCACGCTACATTGTACTCTCCCGCAGGGAACTTTTTAGGATATGTACCCGGAATCACCACCGAGCGTGCAGGGACATAACCCTTGTAGGTTACAGGCTCCTCGCCTGTAACGTCTATGATGTGTGTTGAGCCTGTAATCACAGTGTTTGAGCCGATGACCGCCTCACGACAGATATGCGCACCCTCAACGATGATGGCGCGTGAGCCGATAAAGCAGTTGTCCTCCACAATTACGGGGGCAGCCTGCACAGGCTCCAATACGCCTCCGATACCGACACCGCCCGAAAGGTGAACATTCTTACCTATCTGTGCGCACGAGCCTACCGTTGCCCAAGTATCAACCATCGTACCTGTATCTACATAGGCACCGATATTTACGTACGAAGGCATCAGCACCGCACCCGCAGCGATATATGCTCCGTGTCGTGCCATTGCGTGAGGTACTACGCGTACACCCAACTTCTCGTAGTCGTGTTTCAACTCAATCTTGTCGTACCACTCCAACTCGCCCGCGCGCATTGTGCGCATCGTCTGTGTCGGGAAGTAGAGAATGATAGCCTTTTTTACCCACTCGTTCACCTGCCACTCGCTCTTTTCAAGGTCGATAGGCTCGGCGCAGCGCAACTCACCCTTATCCACCGCATCAACAACCTGCTCAATAGCGGCTTTTACCTCTTCGTTGTTGAGCATTGCGCGGTTTTCCCACGCAGCCTCAATGATTGTTTTGAGTTCCGAAAAATTGCTCATATAGAGTTCATTGTTTTATTTCTGCAAAGATATAAAAAAAATGCAAAAACTACTATCTTTACCCTATGCGAGATGGCAAGTGCCGATATTTATATCTAAATTTCAATAAATTTACTTTTACCATTTTGTAGTTTGAATTTTATTTTCTACCTTTGCCCCGCTGAATTATATGTTCAACACAAATTTTTAATTAAATGTTTGTAATAGTAGAGATTGCAGGTCAGCAATTCAAGGCTGAAAAGGGTCGAAAGCTCTATGTTCACCGTCTTGCGGGCGATGTAGAGTCGTCTGTGAGCTTCGACAAAGTCCTGCTTGTAGAGAATGGCGGTCAGGTTAAAGTTGGCGCACCTGTGGTAAAAGGCGCTGCGGTAAAGTGTAAGATTCTCAAGCACCTCAAAGACGACAAGGTCTTGGTGTTCAAGAAGAAGCGTAGAACAGGTTACCAGAAGTGTAATGGTCACCGTCAGTATCTCACGCAGATTTTGGTTGAGGATATTGTTGCATAACTTAAAAAACTGTTAGAAGTATGGCACACAAAAAAGGTGTAGGTAGTTCGAAGAACGGTCGTGAATCAGAGAGCAAACGTCTCGGTTTGAAACTTTTCGGTGGTCAGTTCGCTAAGGCAGGCAACATTATCGTTCGTCAGCGCGGAACTGTTCACAATCCAGGCGAGAATGTAGGTATGGGCAAGGATCACACCCTCTTCGCTTTGGTTGATGGTACTGTTGTCTTCACAAAGAAGGCAAACAATCGCTCGTATGTAAGCGTTAAGCCGCTTGCATAATCTTGACGCGAGTCTTCAAAATAAGATAACCGAAGTTTTTTGCTTCGGTTATCTTATTTTTTTATCTTTGCAGAAAATAAATGCACGATGAGAGAGATTACGATAGATAGACTTGAAGAGTTGGACGACGTTGCCGAGGCGGTATTGACCTCGCTTGATGGTCGCAATGTGGTGGCATTTTGCGGTGCTATGGGTGCGGGTAAGACTACGTTGATAAGTGCCATAATGCGCCAACTGCACTCCGACGACAATGTTACAAGCCCAACCTTTGCCCTTGTTAATCAGTATACTGTGGGCGCAGACTCCCGATACGCTGATGCCGTTGGCGAGGAGGTCTATCACTTTGATTTCTATCGCATCAACCGCATTGAGGAGGCGTACGATATGGGGTATGAGGAGTATTTCTACTCTGGTAACCTCTGCCTGATTGAGTGGCCTGAACTCGTTGATGAACTGCTACCCGAAGATGCAATGAAGGTGAGCATAGATATTCTCTCGCCCACCTCCCGTCGTTTTACGATAGAGTAGCCTCTACGCCACTCGTTCTATAACTTTTCGCCGAAGCACAAATCTCCTGCATCACCCAATCCGGGTACGATGTACTTGTGGGGATTTAACACCGGATCAACTGTTGCCACCCAGAGATCAACCTCTTCGGGGTTGGTGTGTTCCAAGACGTAGTTTACACCCTCCTCGCAGCCGAGTACCGACACGATATGTGTCTTGGCGGGCTTTCCTCCGCGTGCGCAGAGAGCCTCGTATGCCGCAATCATAGATGTTCCCGAGGCGAGCATCGGGTCGGCAAGGATAAGCGTCTTACCCTCCAATGAGCCACAGGCGATATACTCAACCTTAATCTCAAACTCGCTCTCATTCAGATAACTGCGGTACGCCGATACGAAGGCATTATCCGAGTCATCAAAGTAGTTCAACAACCCTTGATGCAGTGGCAAGCCTGCACGAAGAATTGAGGCTACGACCACATTGTCAGCGATGCACATCACCTCTGCCTCGGCGAGAGGTGTAGTAACACTCTTCGGTGCGTAGTTTAGATGCTTGGAGAGTTCATAGGCAGCACACTCGCCAATACGCTCCAAGTTGCGACGAAAACGCATTGAGTCCTTCTGTACATCAATATCTCTCAACTCTGCGAGGAATTTATTGATGATGGTGTTCTGTTTGTCTAAAATATGCAACATACCTATATATTATTATATTGTTTGCTATTAGCCCTTGTTTTTTAATACAAGAAGTTATTAAATGGGTAGCGACCGCAGTGAATTTCGCGCACCATACCGTAGAGGTCGCTACGGAACTTCTCTATATTTGTACGCTCCGCCGCCGAGATAAAGATGCACGGCGTATTTTGCTTCGCGAACCAACTCTGTCGCAGGTCATCAAGCGAGCGATTCTCCTTTGTTGCAGGGGTGAGGTCGTCTTCATCTTTCGGTGTATAGGTGTAGGCGTCAATCTTGTTGAAGACCAAATATACAGGCTTTTCGCCTGCGCCAATATCCTGCAAAGTCTGCTTCACGACATCTATCTGCTCCTCAAATTGAGGGTGCGAAATATCCACCACGTGAATAAGAAAATCTGCCTCACGCACCTCGTCAAGTGTTGATTTGAACGACTCGATAAGTTCGGTTGGCAACTTGCGGATAAACCCTACCGTATCCGACAATAGGAATGGAAGGTTATCAAAGACAACCTTGCGTACCGTAGTGTCAAGCGTTGCGAAGAGTTTGTTTTCGGCAAAGACCTCACTCTTTGAGATGAGATTCATCAAGGTCGATTTTCCGACGTTAGTATATCCTACCAACGACACGCGCACCATACCGCCACGGTTGGAGCGTTGCACCGCCATCTGCTTGTCAATCTTTTTGAGGTCCTCTTTGAGTTTGGCAATACGATTGCGCACGATACGGCGGTCGGTCTCAATCTCTCGCTCACCTGCACCACCACGTGTTCCCGTACCACCACGCTGGCGTTCAAGGTGGGTCCACAGACCTGCCAAACGAGGCAACATATACTCGCATTGCGCCAACTCAACCTGTGTCTTGGCGTATGCCGTCTGCGCACGTTGGCGGAAGATGTCGAGGATAAGACGTGTGCGGTCAATCACGCGGCAAGGCATCGCCTGCTCAATGTTACGAGTCTGCGAGGGAGATAGTTCGTCGTCAAATATCACGACATTTATCTCGTTGTCGGCGCAGTAGGCAGCAATCTCTTCAAGTTTGCCCGGACCTACATAGATGCGCGACGAAGGTTGCGAGAGCCGCTGCGTAAAGCGTCGCTCGGTCTTTATCGCTGCTGTTTCGGCAAGGAACTCCAACTCATCAAGGAACTCCTCCGCCTGACGAGGCTCCTGTCCATCGCGAATTACCGCTACAAGCACGGCACGCTCCTCGCGTTGCTCTTCAACAACGACACCCTTCTCTCTCTTATCTTTGTTCTGTTCGGACATAGTGTTGCACTTGTTTAATAAAAGCCGAGCATTGTTGTTGCTCGGCTTTATTGTGATTAACCGTCAGCCAATTTTTGGTGTTATTGCTGAATACGGAAGTCGATAGGAAGTGTGTACTTCACACGTACCGATTGGTTACGCTGTCTTCCCGGAGTCCACTTCGGAGAGGTCTTCAATACGCGGATAGCCTCGTCCGAGAGAGAGCTATCAGGAGTTTGGAGTACCTGAATGTTGGTGAGTGAGCCATCACGCTCAATGACAAACATCAACAATACACGACCCGAAATGTTATTCTCCTGTGCGATTTGAGGGAAACGAACCTTTGACTGCACCCAATTACGGAAGGTCATCAAGTCGCCACCCATAAATGAAGGCATCTGCTCAACCTTTACGAATGGCTGGTCATCTTCAAGATTCTCCTCCTCAACGGCTACCTGCTGGATAATCTCAACGTCCTCGGCGAACTCGGCGAAATCAACATTGGTTGAGATCTTCTCGTCGTTGGTTACGATGTTGAGGATGTCGGTGATTACGGTAATCTCGGTACGCTTTGGAGGCTCTGGTGGCTTCTGGTCCTGACGTGTAATTTCGGTAATCTCCTCTTCAACTACCGCCTGCTGCATATCAACCTGCTCAATGCGGTACTCGCGTGGGGTGTAGAGGAACACAGCGATTACGGCCAACAGTGCTACTGCCAAACCAACCTCAAACAGTATCACACGCTTGTTCTCTACGTCAACTTTGGGGTTCTTTTTAATCTCCATTATCTCTTAATTTTTTAATTTATTATCAAGCCTTCGGTCTGAAAAGACCTAATCAACCACAAATATAGTGAGAAAAATTCAAAAAAAAGAGTTTATCCACAAAAAAACGCAAAAATTGCTCAAAATAGGGGTGCTTGTTGTGGGGGTGGGTGGCTCTAAATTGCGGAAATCGTTTGACTATTGTAGAAAAATACCTATTTTTGCAGAAAAGTTGAAACCGTAGGTGTAGATGACGAAAGAGGTGTTATACGGTAAGACTCTTGCCGAGTTGCAGGGGCTGTGTACGGAGTTGGGGTTGCCTCGTTTTGTGGCGAAGCAGATTGCCGATTGGCTCTATCGCAAGGGGGTGCGCTCAATCGACGAGATGACAAATCTCTCAAAGAGTACTCGCGCGATACTCGCCTCCCGCTTTGAACTCGGATTGCACGCTCCGGAGCGTGTCGATGAGTCGGCAGATGGCACGAAGAAGTACCTCTACCGCACTGCCGAGGACGAGTTTGTTGAGTCGGCGTATATCCCTGATGGAGAGCGTGCTACGCTTTGCGTTTCGTCGCAGGCAGGGTGCCGTATGGGGTGTAAGTTCTGCGCTACTGCACGTTTAGGACTGCGCCACTCACTGTCGGTGTGCGATATTCTGAATCAGATAGCCTCCCTGCCCGAACGCGAGGGTTTGACCAACGTGGTCTTTATGGGTATGGGCGAGTCATTGGATAATATAGATGCCGTGCTTCGCGCACTTGATATTATGACCTCCGAGTGGGGCTTTGGCTGGTCGCCTACACGCATTACACTCTCCACCGCAGGCGTAGGGCGCGAACTGCGTCGTTTCCTTGACTCTACACAGGTACACCTCGCCATATCGCTCCATAACCCGTTCCACGAGGAGCGCGAGGCGATAATGCCGATAGAGAGGGCATACCCGATAGAGGGGTTGATAGATATCTTGCGCGACTACGACTTCACACACCAACGTCGCGTGTCGTTTGAGTATATCGTGATGAGCGGCTTGAACGACTCTCCACGCCATATCAAGGGGTTGTGCCGACTGCTGAATGGAGTGAAGTGTCGCATCAACCTGATACGCTTCCATAAGATTCCTGACTCGCCATACTTCTCGCCCGATAGCGATAAGATGATAGCCTTCCGCGATGCCCTCACTTCGCGCGGTATAATGACCACGATACGCGCTTCGCGCGGTGAGGATATCAAGGCGGCGTGCGGATTGCTCTCTGCCGAGCGAAAAAAATAGGGTTTTCATCGTGCTACTTTGAAAAAAAATTACTAATTTTGGCACAGTTTTACAAACAGATAGACTAAACTTATAAACATAAAGAATTAAAACTATGATTTCTTACAAGGAATTGGGTCTTGTGAACACTACCGAGATGTTCGCAAAGGCAATTAAGGGCGGTTACGCTATCCCTGCATTCAACTTCAACAATATGGAGCAGTTGCAGGCTATCATTATGGCTTCGGCAGAGACAAAGTCGCCGGTTATCCTTCAAGTATCGAAGGGTGCCCGCAACTATGCAAACCAGACTCTCCTCCGCTATATGGCAGAGGGCGCAGTTGAGTATGCAAAGGAACTCGGCTGGGAGAAGCCACAGATCGTTCTTCACCTCGACCACGGTGATTCGTTCGAGACCTGCAAGTCGTGCGTTGATATGGGCTTCTCGTCGGTTATGATCGACGGTTCGCACCTTCCATATGACGAGAACGTTGCTCTTACAAAGAAGGTTGTAGATTACGCTCACCAGTACGGCGTTACCGTAGAGGGCGAGTTGGGCGTATTGGCAGGCGTTGAGGACGAGGTTTGCGCAGAGGAGAGCCACTACACCAAGCCAGAGGAGGTAGTTGATTTCGTAACAAAGACAGGTTGCGACTCGTTGGCTATCTCAATCGGTACTTCGCACGGTGCTTACAAGTTCACTCCTGAGCAGTGTACTGTTGATCCAAAGACAGGTCGCCTCGTACCACCACCATTGGCATTTGATGTTCTCGCGGCTATCGAGAAGGAGCTTCCGGGCTTCCCTATCGTACTCCACGGCTCGTCTTCTGTACCACAGGAGGAGGTTGAGACTATCAACAAGTATGGTGGCGCATTGAAGGCTGCTGTTGGTATTCCAGAGGAGCAACTCCGTCAGGCTGCGAAGTCGGCAGTTTGCAAGATTAACATCGACTCTGACTCTCGTCTTGCAATGACCGCAGCAATCCGCGAGGTCTTCGCAACCAAGCCGGGTGAGTTTGATCCACGTAAGTACCTCGGTCCTGCACGTGAGAATATGAAGAAGCAGTACATCCACAAGATTAAGGAGGTGCTTGGTTCTGACGGCAAGGCAGAGTAATTTCTCGTGATAAGTCGCAATCTGCGGCACATTCCTAAAAGTAAACACCTTCGGGCTGTACGTTTTGTACTATCCCGAAGGTGTTTCTTTTGCAATGCACCGCATCTCACAACTTCTGACGAGAAATTGGCGTTATAGGAATTATAGGGTTTATAGTAACGCCCCTAATCTTTGCGAGGACTCGAACGGCGGCAGAAGCCGAGAGCAGACCGAGCAGATAGAGAGCGGAGGCGGGCAACGAACTTCTGACGAGAAATTTGGTAGAATAGGTGAAAGAGGCTTTATCTGCTTTTTATTAAGCCCCCTTTACAGAAAGGGGGTTTGGGGGATAGGTAACACACATCGCAACAAAAAAGAGAATAGGTGACTATTCTCTTTTTTAGTTGCGGGAGGAGGACTCGAACCTCCGACCTCCGGGTTATGAGCCCGGCAAGCTAACCAGCTGCTCCACCCCGCGATATATCGTTGCTCCCAAAGGGGGTTTTCCTTGTTTTGCGATGCAAAGATATGACAAATTACCAATAAAAACAAATTTAAGCCGATAAATGTTGTTGATAAATGAGAAAAGATAGATAAAATTGTGTACCTTTGCACTATGGAATTAACAATTATTATATCAACATACAATCGTGCCGAATCGCTTATACGCACGCTTGACTCTGTGATTCAGCAAGATGCAGACCCTGCAACGTGGGAGTGTTTGGTCGTAAATAACGCTTCGACGGATAATACAAAAAAACTTTTTACCGAGTTTGCCCAAAAGCACCCCGAATTCAACTTACGAATGGTTGATGAGGAGCAGCAGGGGCTATCTTTCGCCCGCAACAGGGGTATAGTCGAGTCAAAGGGCAAATATCTTGCATTTATAGATGACGATGAGACTGTCGCTCCGACATTTGTAAGTGGCTATATGTCGCTCTTCAATGCGGGTTACGCCTTTGTAGCGATGGGAGCCGTCATACCGGTATATGAGAGTGGTCGTCCGAAGTGGATGTCCACCTATACGGAGAAGATGATAGCGAATCCGATTAACTTGGGCGACAAGCCTTTTACAATCTCGCATAAGATAATGCCTGCGGGCGGTAATATGGCATTCAACCGCGAACTCTTCACGATATATGGTAACTTTGACACAGACCTCGGACGTAAGGGTAGCGAGTTGCGCGGTGGCGAGGAGAATGACCTCTTCCGACGTATCCGCAGTTTGGGTGAGCGTGTCTTCTATGCTCCCAAGGCTGTGGTATATCACCATATCGGCGACGATAAATTGACTGCCGAGTATGTTGATAAGTTGAGTTATGGCGTAGGTTGCAGCAAGCGCATACAGGCGGAGAAGGAGGGAACTCTCGACGAGTTGTATGACGACGAGTCGCGCAAGCGTTTCTACACCTTTATCCTCTCGCTCTTCTACACCTTGACCTTCCGCCCTGCAAAGTCAAAGTGGTTATGGCGTATGCGTAACGGCATAACACGAGGAATCAAAGGTTGCTAAATGCCTGCTCTTGATATACGGGCAATTTCAAAATAGGCTTATAGTTTCTAACAAAGAGAGCGTGTCCAAAAACTTTTTGGACACGCTCTCTTTATGCTGACCTCTACCCGTCAGCCCTCTCCCCGCTATTGGTTTTTATTGCCGTGATAGAGGGTGGCAGTAGCCTTCCAACTTGCTACGGTTGGGATAGTAGAGTAGATATAGTTTGCAAAGTTATTGGCGTTGAGATTTGTAACCGTTACGGTCTTCTTTGTAATCGCACCGTCGATAATACAGTTCATTACAGGGAACTCGGTTGCTGAATTTGTCGGAGTGTAGTAGCCGGCAGCCGTAGCGTAAGTCTCACCTGTAATACAACCCACCTTTGTAAATGGAGCGTTGATAGTGGCATTGTATGTACAACCCTTCGCAAGATAAGGGGATGTGGACTTCGCCACAACCTGACCAAAGATACCTCCTACGGCACAGTTAGCATCAGCCACACCGCAGTTTGAAGGCATAATGATGTTACCATAGTTGGCGCAATTCTCGCAGTAGGTTTTCTGTGCGTACGATATGCTGGAAAGGATACCACCGACAATCGCTCTGCGGTTGCTGGCAACGCTATTCTGACCAAACTCTATATTACCTCTGTTTGTAGAGTAGATAATACCACAAGGCTGATAATGGAAGCCTACGATACCGCCAACAAAGTGAGAGTAGAACTTGCGGGCATTGTTGAAGATTATATCTCCATTCGCCTTATTCTCGCACTTGTTGATTGTGTGGGCTGCGTAGGCATATCCACAAATACCACCGATATAGAACGACTTACCCGAACTTGTCGCACCGAATGTAGAGGTGAAGTTCAGTTTGCCGTCGTTTGTACAGTTGTATAGTTCATTTACCTCCAAGCGAAGACGTCCTACAACGCCACCAATCATATGGTTGATATTGTGTTGCTTACTCTTGAAGTTAATAGCCTTTGTATTGTCGCAATTCTCAACCTTACAGCCCGAAATAGGTGTTAGTGGATATACGCCACCGAATACTCCTCCGAAACAAACGCCCGTATTTGCATTGGTAAATGTGGTGAAGAGCGCACTCTCGTTGTAGTTGATAACACCATTATTGTCGGCGTTATCCACGTAGTAGTTCTTCTGGTTTCCGACACAACCGCCTATATATATAAAGTCGCCCTTAACATTTGAGGAGTTGATGTCAATCTGGCCGTTGTTGGTAATATCCTTTGCCTTGTAGAGCGTGCTTTCGGAGAGAAGACCGAGGTTTGCGAATACGCCACCCATCATACAACCATCATACTGTGCAT
>JAFXHB010000090.1 GCA_017536605.1 Alistipes sp. | reverse complement strand
GACAAAGATATGGTCGCCACGATTTGTGGTAAAGCGTCGTGCATCAAAGGCACTGAACGAGCCTGTCGGGAAGAAGCGATATGTCGCCAAATCAAAAGCATCTTGCAAAACACGGCTCTCGGCAAAGGCTCTATAATACTCCTTATCCGGCTCATAGTTAAAGTCGCCAACGACGATAACACTCTTACCCTTGCAGTTCTTCTTCACCCACTCAACAACCTGCTTCGAGCCCTCCATCTTCGCCTGATGACCGCGATGGTCAAAATGTACGCTCAAAAAGTAGAAGCGAGCCTTATCGCTCTTACGCTGGAAGTATCCCCAAGTGCAGATTCGGTTACAAGCACCGTCCCAACCGCGCGATACCTTATCGGGTGTATCCGAGAGCCAGAATGTACCACCGTCAAGCAGCGTTATCTTATCCTTACGGTAGAATATCGGGCAATACTCACCCTTTGTCTTGCCGTCGTCACGAGCAACGCCCACATAACCATAATCGGGCATACGCTCCAACATATATTCGAGTTGCCCGTGGCGCACCTCTTGCAGTCCGACAACATCAAACGCTTCAAGGTTCATCATATCGCACAACTGCACCCGTCTGTCGTCCCAGCCGTTGAACCTTTTGTAGTCCCCTCTACGCTCCTCGTCATCGGAGAGCGATCTGCCATTTCTAATGTTGAAGCAGCCAACATTCAACTCTTGTGCCGAGACAGCTATGGCAAACACGGTCAAAATTGCCGCCAACACACCCCTCTTCATCATTATCTCTTTTTCGCTCCGTTCAACAAAACATTCACCTGCACCGGATAGTGGTCGGACAAGAGGAGCACTTCTCTCTTCTCTATATCGGCAGGAAATCTCACGCCCTCATAGTTCTCCTCATCGGTAGCCTTCCAATAGTGGAGTGTCAAGACGCCATAACGCTCAACAACAATATCTTTACTAACAAAGATATGGTCAATACGATTTGTAGAGTAGCGAGTCGGTGTAAATGTTGAGAATGTACCCGAAGGGGCAAAACGATATTTTGCCGCCACGAATGAGTCCTTCAAAACGCCGGTCGCTACAAACTGCTTGTACCACTCACTGTTTTGATTAACATTCATATCACCCGTTACAATAGCCTTCACATCCTTGCCGCGCTCCTCAATGAATTTCAAAATCAACTCTACGCTCTTCGTCTTCGCCACAGCCCCCCTATTGTCAATGTGAGTATTTAAGAAATAGAACTTTGCCTTCGTTACCTTATCTTGGAAGTAACCCCAAGAGCAGATGCGATTACAAGCAGCGTCCCAACCACGCGACACCTCTTCCGGCGTCTCCGAAAGCCAGAATGTACCACTATCAAGCAACTTCAATCGCTCACGACGATAAAACACCGGACTAAACTCGCCCTTCGTCTTGCCATCATCACGACCAACGCCTATATACGCATAGTCAGGCAGCGCAGCAACCATATCGGTCAGCTGACCGTGCCTAACCTCTTGTGCTCCAAAGACATCAAACGCAGTAAAGTTAATCAAATCGCACAAAAAGCCTTTGCGGTCGTCCCAACCATTGCCACTTTCGTAATATCCCATACCGTGAGAGGTTCCACACTTGATATTAAATGAGCCTACTTTCAACTCTTGCGCAGATACCGAAAGCGTAATAAACACCGCCACAATACAAATAAAAACTCTTTTCATAATTTGGTTATTTTTAGGTATATACCATCTCTTAACTCCAAATTCGGTTTAGTGTCAAAAATACCGAACACCGCCGAGCCCGAACCCGACATCGAGGCATAGACTGCACCTGCGTCGTACATCGTCTGTTTCAGCGCAGCAATCACAGGATGTGAGGCAAAGATATGTGGTTCAAAGTCATTCTTTACGCAGTCTCGCCACTCCTCGATTGGACGACTCAATCTATCCGACAAACGCACCTGCGGCTCGGCAGGATTCACACCCGCATACGCCTCCTTTGTAGATACGCCCTCGGCGGGTTTTGCAATGGCAAGATACTTGCCTTGTAGTGGCAACTCTATCGGTTGCATCTTCTCGCCACGCCCCATACACAGTTGCGGTGTATTGCGAACAAAGAATGCGGTGTCGCTACCAATCATCGCAGCAGCCTCTATCAACTCTGCCTCGCTCAAACCGAGGGCATAGAGTTCATTCAGCGCAACAATCACGGCAGTCGCGTCGCTTGACCCTCCACCCAAGCCTGCGCCGAAAGGAATCTGTTTATCAAGCCTGATATGGGCTTCACCAACGCCATACAATCTCTGCATAAGGCGCAAGGCCTTCATACACAGATTACTGTCGGCATCGCAATCAACCACCACACCCGTCTGCTCAAAGGTGGAACACCCCTCTGCCTGCTCAACTTCAACAACGTCATAGAGCCCCAAGACAGGCACCATAACCGTTTCAAGGTCGTGAAAGCCATCTTCGCGACGACGAAGCACATCAAGACCGATATTTATTTTGCAGTTGGCGTGTACAATCATACGACAAATATAGAGATATTTTTTGAGAATACGCCCTATTTCTCAAAAAAATACACTATCTTCGCGACTATGGAGCAAAAACTGATTGAGACGCTTAAAAAGTATTGGCACTACGACACCTTTCGCCCTACACAGCGAGAGGCAATAGAGTCTATACTGTCGGGGCGCGACACATTGGTTTTGATGCCTACGGGTGGCGGTAAGTCAATCATATATCAGTTGCCAACGCTCATATCGGACGGGTTGTGCATCGTGGTAACACCACTGATATCGTTAATGAAGAATCAGGTTGATTCGCTCCGTAAAAAGGGGATATTGGCGACTGCCGTACACGCGGGTATGAGTAGGCGTCAAATAGATATCGCCCTTGACAACTGCGCCTTTGGAGATACGAAGTTTCTCTACGTTTCGCCCGAAAGGCTCGCAAGCGAGATGTTTCGCCTACGACTTGACAAGATGAACGTTTCGCTTATCGCAATAGATGAGGCGCACTGTATATCGCAATGGGGGTACGATTTTCGCCCCTCATACTTGCGGATTGCAGAGTTGCGTAACATCTTCCCCGACACACCCGTACTCGCCCTGACGGCGAGTGCCACCAAGCGTGTGGCGGAGGATATAATGAAGCAGTTACACTTCTCCGAGCCGAACATCTTACAAGGCTCGTTTCTGCGTCCAAATCTCTCCTACTGCGTGAGAGAGGGGGCAGACAAATTGGGACAGATAGTTCGCATTGCCAATAGTGTAGAGGGGTCGGGCATTATATATGTTCGCCGACGCAGTGATGCCGAAAATCTATGCAAAGAGTTGCACAAAGAGGGGTTGTCGGCATCGTTCTACCACGCAGGACTGCCCTCCACAGAGCGTGCCGAGCGTCAAGATGAGTGGCTCACAAACAAGGTGCGCATTATGGTTGCGACAAACGCATTCGGTATGGGTATAGATAAGCCCGACGTGCGATTTGTTATACACTACTCCATACCCGAATCATTGGAGGCGTACTACCAAGAGGCAGGACGTGCGGGGCGCGACGGAAAGCGCAGTTACGCCGTACTGCTTGCTGGCGAAGAGGAGGATACAACGATGCGACTGTTGGTGGAGTCGCAGTTTCCGCCTATTGAGGAGATAAAGAGTGTGTATGACGATCTCTGTTCCTTCCTTCAAATCGCCATAGGAGATGGGCGCAACGGCTCGTTTGTGTTCAACGTGTACGACTTCTGCCGACGAACAGGGCGAAATCTAAATACTGTACTCAATGCCATACATCTGCTACACCTCAACGGCTATCTAACGCTGATAGAGGAGTCGGATAATCCGGCACGGATAAGGTTTAGGGTAACACGCGACGAGCTATACTCTCTACGCCTTACAGCCGAAGAGGACGCGATTCTTATCGCCACTCTGCGACTCTACGGAGGAGGCATCTTCTCCGAGTTCCGCCCTATCAACGAGATGGAGATAGCCTCGATGTGTCGCACCGACGTTACAAGTGTCCACGAATTTATGAAACGATTGTGGCGGGCGCAGCTAATTCAATATATCCCGAAGAATAACGACCCACTCATACACCTGAATGAGGAGCGACTACCAAAGCGCGACCTCTATATAGCACCCGAGACCTACGGAATGCGACGCGAAAGGGCAGAGGAGCGCATCGCCAACATACTCTACTACGCTACCGAGACCGAAAAGTGTCGCAGCAATATGATAGAGCACTACTTTATCGGCTCGGAGAGCAAGCCGTGCAACATCTGCGACAACTGCCTTGCACGCAAACGTCGCGAGGCTCAAAATCGGAGTACGGAGAGTATCTGTCCGGAGATTGACAACGAGATTACACGCCTTGCAGGCGAGGGGCTTGACATTCGTGCCATAGCCGAGCAGATTAAGTGCAATCAGGAGTTGCTGATAAGTCGTATAAAGCACCTTCGCAGTGAAGGCAAACTGAATGGCTGGAAGTCCTGAAAGAGCCTCAAAATTGCAGATTTCACCCGACACCCTGCCGAAGAGATTGGCAAAAGTCGCTAAAATCGCCTAAAAACGGGCAAAAATCGCAAGTTTTACAAAAAAGTTCTCCCCAAAAATCATTTTTTGTAATCAAAAGTTGATTATTCGCAGAATAATCGCTATTTTTGCGCATACTATTTAGACAAATAGCGTAAAACCAAATAGAATACAAAACTATGATTGAAGAAGAGAAAAATGTAACTCCGATTGGTCGTGTTGAGAAGATCAATATCGAGGACCATATGAAGGAGTCCTACATCAACTACTCGATGTCGGTTATCGTATCGCGTGCGTTGCCTGACGTGCGAGATGGCTTGAAGCCTGTACATCGTCGTATCTTGTTTGATATGAACTCCGAGTTGAATCTCTACCACGACAAGCCAACACGTAAGTCGGCGCGTATCGTCGGTGATGTACTCGGTAAGTTCCACCCACACGGCGACTTATCGGTTTATGATGCAATGTGTCGTTTGGCACAGCCTTGGGCTATGCGCTACCCTCTCGTGGAGGGTCAAGGTAACTTCGGTTCAATGGACGGCGACTCGCCCGCTGCGATGCGTTATACCGAGGCTCGTATGCAGAAGATTACCGACGAGGTAATGGCCGACATTGACAAAGAGACCATTGACTGGACGCTCAACTTTGACGACACACAGAAGGAGCCTACCGTACTCCCTACCAAGATTCCGTTGTTGCTCGTAAATGGTGCAAGCGGTATCGCCGTAGGTATGGCTACGAATATGGCACCGCACAACCTCTCGGAGGTTATTGACGCTTGCTGCGCCTACATTGACAACCGCGAGTGTTCTTGCGAGGACCTACTCCACTTTGTGAAGGGTCCCGACTTCCCTACCGGAGCCATTATCTATGGTTACGAGGGTGTTAAAGAGGCTCTCTTGACCGGTCGTGGTCGCGTGGTTATGCGTGCCCGCCACGATATTGAGACTACCTCAACAGGTCGTCAGCAACTCATCTTCACAGAGATACCTTATATGGTGAATAAGCAGGAGATGATCAAGCATATCGCAACACTCACAAAGGAGGGTCGTTTGGAGGGTATCGCCGACGTAAATGATGAGTCTGACCGTAACGGTACTCGCGTGGTAGTAACCTTGAAGCAGGATGCGGTAGCAAACGTGGTATTGAATATGTTGTTCAAGTACACAGAGTTGCAGTCGTCGTTCTCGGTGAATAATATCGCATTGGTAAATGGTCGTCCGCAGTTGTTGAATCTGCTTGATTTGATTCGCCACTTCGTAGATCACCGCCACGATGTCGTAGTACGTCGCTCACGCTTTGACCTACGTAAGGCAGAGGAGCGTATGCACATCGTTCTCGGTCTGCTTATCGCACAGGATAACATTGACGAGGTTGTTCGCATCATTCGCGAGGCAAAGACCGTGGAGGAGGCGAAGAGCACCCTCTCGGCACGCTTCGGTTTGAGCGACCTGCAAACGGCAGCAATCGTGGATATGCGTCTGCGTGCGCTCACAGGTTTGGCGCACGACAAACTCGCTGCCGAGCGTGATGAGTTACAACAGACCATCGACTACCTAAACAACGTTCTCGCTGACGAGTCGTTGCAGTTCAGCATCGTTAAGGATGAGCTTATTGAGATTCGTGAGAAGTATGGCGACGAGCGTCGCTCGGAGATTGTCTACTCTTCGGAGGAGTTCAATCCGGAGGACTTCTACGCTGACGAGGATATGGTTATCACCATTTCGCACCTCGGCTATATCAAGCGTACATCGTTGGCAGACTACCGCACACAAAACCGCGGTGGTGTAGGTATGAAGGGCTCGGCTACACGCGACGAGGACTTCATTGAGCATATCTACGTTGCCTCGATGCACAATACGATGATGTTCTTTACAGAGAAGGGACGTTGCTTCTGGTTGAAGGTTTACGAGATTCCGGAGGGCACACGCGCATCAAAGGGTCGTGCTATCCAGAATATCATCAACATTGAGCCTGATGATAAGGTGCGTGCATACATCAACTGCAAGAAGTTGAACGACGAGGAGTATATCAACTCCAACTATATTATAATGTG
>JAFXHB010000089.1 GCA_017536605.1 Alistipes sp. | reverse complement strand
AGGTGGTGCAAGACCGAAGGTCTGATGTGAAGAGTCGATACTGACGAGGAAATTTATTTGCTTGGCGGTATCGGCTCTTTGCATCGTAATCGCAAAGCGATGCACCACCGACACAACACGCAGACAAGTCTGCCAAGGCGCAACAAGCTGAACGAATCCCTCAGCGAACACAAAAAAAGACCACTCGTAAAGAGTGGTCTGACTTTTGTGGGAGCTGAGGGATTCGAACCCCCGACCCTCTGCTTGTAAGGCAGATGCTCTAAACCAGCTGAGCTAAGCTCCCTTTTCGGGTGGCAAAGATACGAACTTTTTTACCTTTCGCAAAATTTTTCTCACTTTTTTATTGAAAAAAGGTCTAACGAGCCCCTTTTTTTCTTATCTTTGTAAGAATTACAACCTACAATTTAATTAACAAATTAACACTTTTAAGACGATGAAAAATAAGCATACGCGACTAAGTACCATCAAACGAATTATAAGTGAGGAACTTATATCGTCGCAGGAGGAACTCATCAAGCGACTTTCGGACTATGGTATTCAATCTACGCAGAGTACGCTCTCGCGCGACTTCAAGGAGATTAACATCTCAAAGATACCTCATCCGGAGAGGGGGTATATCTATGTTTTGAGTGAGCAACTCACTTCGGATATGGTCGTAGGCCCTGCAAATCTTTGTGATGCAGTGTTGGGCATACGTTTTTCGCAGAATATAGCCGTTATCACCACGAAGCCCGGATATGCGAGTGCTATTTCGGTAACCATTGACGGTCATAAGACCAAGGATATCCTTGGCACGATAGCGGGCGATAACTGCATTATGGTAATTTTGCACGAGGAGTCGCAACGCGAGGAGGTGATAGCATATATGAACTCACTCTTTCCGGTGTTGAAGCACCTCGGATAGATAACTATCCACTACCTATAATATAATAGCAGGGGTGAATGATGTTCGCCCCTGCTATTGTGTTGTGCGTTGTAGTTACTCTACGAACTTAATTTTTGATAGGTCGCGAGGCTTTGCTTCGGGTTGCTCGTCGGGGTAACCTACGGCGAGAGCGTATGATAGACGGTAGCCCTCCGAGAAGCCGAGCGATTTGAGGTGATCGGCGAGTGCAGGCTCTGCGAAGATGCCCTGCACACTACCAAGGCAGCACGTTCCGAGTTCCATCTCTACGGCTGCAAGCATTATATTCTCACCGAGCAGACCTATATTCACACCGGCAAACTCGCCCTCCGGTGCCGCTACAAAGATTAGGGCAGGGGCGTTGCGAAAGATGTTCTTGAAGTTGGGGTCGCGGAGCATATAGTCGGCCTTGCCTGTACCCTCTACGGCTGCGAGGTATGCTTTTGTGGCGGAGTCTATCCACTCCTTGCTATCCACGATGCGAATCTCCCACTCTTGGCGGTTCATTGCGCTTGGTGCTGCTACGCCCAACTCGGCAAGGCGTTGTAACTTTTCGCGCTCAACGGGTGTCTCTTTGTAGGCGCGAATACTGCGACGCTGTTCGATAATCTCGGCAACGCCACCCTTTCTTTGACTATCTGTGATGATTACGGCAACCAATGCCAACGCTGTTGCAAGACAGCAGAGAGTGATAGGTAAAAGTCTTTTCATAGTTCTATTATTTTGAGTTTTTTGTACGCTTCTCGTGCTTCAATTTGCTCCCCTTGACCGTCCAGCCGAATGTGCCTAACTGCTCACCAAGTGAGAAGTATGCACCGTGTGCATAGGCTATGAGATTTGCCTTCGCAAGGTCCAACTTGCCTGTTACGGGGTCGATGTAGTTGTCATCTACGGCTACGGAGAGCACCTCGGCGATAAACATATCGTGTGAGCCGAGTGGCACTATCTCCTTGACACGACACTCTATTGAGATTGGTGCCTCGCCAATGGAGGGGGCAGATATGGCGTGCGACGGCTCGGCGGTCAGTCCGCAGGCGGAGAACTTATCAAAATCGCGCCCGGAGCGTACTCCACACCAGTCGGTAGCCTCGGCGAGGGCTTCGTTCGTTAGGTTTATTACAAATTCGCCCGTACGCTTTATTATCTCGTAGGAGTGTCGCTCTGGACGTATTGAGACGTAGCACATCGGCGGCTCCGAACATATCGTACCGCACCACGCTACCGTAAGCATATTCCACTCCTCGGGCGTAGTTCCGCACGATACCAATACGGCGGGTACCGGTGCTATCATCGCCCCTGCTTTCCAGTGTTGTTTCATCTTCTTGCGAATTAAGTTGTCGTACAAATATACGATATTTTTGATAAATTTTATCTATTTTTGCCCCCGCTATGGTAAAAAAAGAGAATCTTGCAATCTTTGATCTTGATGGTACGCTACTTGACACGATTGGCGACTTGGCTGTGGCGTGCGACTATATGTTAGCCCTGCGCGAGTTGCCACCGCATAGCATTGAGGAGTATCGCGCGATGGTCGGTAATGGCATTATGCGCCTTGTGGAGCGAGCCTTGCCGGAGGAGTTGCGCACGAAAGAGTATGTCGGCGAGGCGCGACGCGACTTCTTGGCGTACTACTTTGACCATATAGATATCCATACCCACCCATACGAGGGGGTGCATACACTACTTCGTACCCTCCAAGAGCGCGGTTGGCGGTTGGCGGTGGCTTCAAATAAGTTTGATGCAGGCACAAAACGGCTTGTTGCCAACTTCTTCCCCGATATTCACTTTACTGCGGTCTATGGCAACCGCGAGGGCTTTCCGTTGAAGCCGGATAAGGCGTTGTTGGAGATTATCATCAAGGAGTGTAACTCAACACCCGAGCAGTGCTATATGATTGGTGATTCGGGCGTAGATATGGAGTGCGCCCAAAATGCGGGTACTCACTCGGTAGGCTGCTCTTGGGGATTTCGTTCACGCGAGGAGTTGGTCGCGAGTGGAGCCGAAAAAATAGCAGACACTCCGGAGGAGTGCCTGCAAATCTTGTTGTAGAGTGGGCTATCGTGCGTGTCGCTCGGTAGTGAGAATCATATTGCATATAGCCTTTGCGGTGGAGCGTCCGTGTCCGATAACTACGGGTGCATCTATGCCAAGTATCGGCGAGCCACCTCTAACCTCGTAGTCCATACCCTCCCAGAAGGTGTTTGTTGTACCGCACTTACGGTTGATGGAGTAGAGCCCCTCCATAAGTTTCAGGATAATGTTTCCGACGAAGCCGTCGCATACCACAACGTCTGCCACCTCGGCAGTGAAGAGGTACGAAGCCTCAATGTTACCGACGAAGTTGTATTCGCCATCTTCGCCCGCGCCCTGCATAATCTTATATGCCGAGCGTGCTTGCAGGTTGCCCTTTGTCGCCTCCTTGCCGATGTTGAGCAGTGCTACGCGAGGACGCTTTACGCCGAGTTCGCGAGTAGCAAACTCTGCACCGAGTTTGGCGTAGTGGTGAAGCACTGCGGGCTTGCAATCTACATTTAAGCCCAAATCAAGAAGGACTACCGATGCTCCTGTGATGCTTGGGATAACGGTAGCGATGGCAGGACGTTCAATCTCTGCGCCTTCGCTCCTTAACTGCATCGCTCCGACCATCATCGCTCCCGTTGAGCCTGCGCTGGCAAAGGCGTCAATCTTCTTGGTGGCGAGGTGCTGGAAGCCGACCACAATACTCGAATTGCTCTTCTGTCGGAATGCCTTGACGGCGTGCTCGTCCATCTCGATAACATCTTCGGTTGGGACAATCTCTATGCGTGGAGAGTTGCACCCCTCGTTGTTGAGGAGTGTCTCCAAGATTGTCGGCTCGCCAAAGAGGACTATTGTAGTGTCGCTGGCGATGTCGTCAAGTGCCATTATCGCCCCTTTGACAGCCACTTCCGGCGCGAAGTCGCCACCCATTGCATCTATGCCGATTCTCATAGCGTGGAGTTTTGTGGTCTTATAAAAAAAGGTCTATCCGAAGATAGACCCTTGTGTTGAATTAAGCCTCAACCTTCTTCTCGATAGCCAACTTGCCGCGATAGAAACCGCACTCTGGGCATACTCGGTGATAGAGTACTGCCGAGCCACAGTTTGAGCAGGTTACTACGGTTGGAACTACTGCCTTGTAGTGAGTTCTACGCTTGTCGCGTCGTGTTGACGAGACTTTGTGTTTTGGATGTGCCATAATTGTTCTCTATTTTTAAGTTTTACTTTATTTTAATAATTATATGCTACTCTTCGTCATTGTTGGCGACCTTAAAACGCGCCATCATCTCGGGGTTGCAACCACCCTCTTCGTGTACACGTCGGTAGGGTAGCGATATGACGATGCTCTCGTAGATATACTGTTTAAGAGAGAGTCTGTCGCCCTTTGCAATCCACATCGTGTCGCCGTCGTAGTCGTGTTGCAGGTCGGAGAAGCGGACAACCAGAAGACCCGAAAAGTCAATCGGCATATTGCAATCCTCCAAGCAACGGTCGCACTCTACCACGACGCTACCCGATATTACGACATTAACGTCTAATTTTGTGTCGGAGGAGTTCATACAGATATGTACATCGCACGCACCATCTTTGATGTCGGGCGACTCCATCTCACGAAACAACTCCCCATCAACCTTGAAGTCAAAGGTGTGCAGACCGTTTGTGAGCGACGTGTAGTCGATGATAAAACTCTTCTGTGCCTCCATATCACATAATTAGCGTGCAAATGTACGACAAAAAAGCAAATTGTGCAAATTTTCTCGCGAAAGTTACTATATTTGCATAAAATAAAGACGAAAAGGTCGTTTGATATGGCGCAGATAAACTCCGATAATCACAAATTCTCCATAACCGTAGCCCTCTCCGACAGGGAGTTTTGGCGATTCAATCTCTATATGGCTTGTGAAGCGTTGGACTCACAAGGGGAGCGCATAGACTACATTCACAAGTTGGATATTGTGGCGGAGGAGCCATATCCGCAAGAGTGCCCCTCCGACTATAAGGCGGAGCGTGTGGTTACGCTTGATGTTCCGGAGTGTGCCTCGGCAAGAGTGCTGATATACTTGGTGCCGTTTCAACTCCCTGATGCCGAGTTGGTTGCCGATGTAGCACCACTATACATACAACTCCAAATCGTAGAGGACGGCAAGGTCGTGGCTTCGCGTAAGATTGGTTCAAATGCGTGGAGTGGCTCTCGCTTTGACGTGCGCCTCCCCTTTGAGGGGTTGCACACATTAAGACAGGCGAGCGAAAATTGCCCGCCTGTATAGAGTTTTATGCGCTTGATAGATTAGAACGACATCGGAGCCTTGATTGTCGGATACGGGTCGTAACCTTCAAGTGTAAAGTCCTCGTACTTAAAATCAAAGATAGACTTCACATCGGGATTTATACGCAATGTAGGCAACTTACGCGGTGTGCGCGAGAGTTGTTCATCAACCTGTTCAAGGTGGTTGAGGTAGAGGTGTGTGTCGCCCGTTGTGTGGACAAATTCACCCGCCTCCAAACCGCATACTTGCGCCATCATCATCGTAAGCAGAGCATACGAAGCGATGTTGAACGGAACACCGAGGAAGGTGTCGGCACTACGCTGGTAGAGCATACACGACAACTTTCCGTCGCTTACGTAGAATTGGAACAGTGTGTGGCACGGTGGCAACGCCATATTCTCTACGTCGGCAACATTCCACGCCGATACGATGATGCGACGTGAGTCGGGGTTGTTCTTGATCAACTTTACCGCCTCTGCAATCTGGTCTATCGACTCTCCGTTAGGGCGAGGCCACGACCTCCATTGGTAACCATATACACGATTCAAATCACCAAAGCGGTACCCCTCAATCGGCGACATAATACCCTCCTGTGCAGCGCGGAGGAACTCCTCCATAGTTACGGGAAGAACACCGTCGCGACGACACAAATCGTTGTAGTAGCGATATGCGTCGTTATCCCAGATGTGCACGCCATTATCTACGAGATATTTGATGTTTGTGTCGCCTGCCAAGAACCACAACAACTCGTGTATGATGCCCTTCACAAAGACCTTCTTTGTGGTCAGAAGCGGAAATCCGTCGGCAAGGTTAAAGCGCATCTGGTGTCCGAAGACGCTCTTTGTACCCGTTCCGGTGCGGTCGGTCTTTGTTGCGCCCTCCGTCTTGATGCGTTGCAGTAGGTCAAGATATTGTTTCATATTTTTTAGCAATTAGCTATTGGCCTTCGGTCTTCGCTGCTCCGCCTCTGCATAGTTTGTAAGCAAACTCTGCACTCGGCTTAATCGCAGCGGTGGCCATTGGCCATTAGCCTTTTATAAATTTTAATTCAATTTCACCATTGTCGTCAAGTACGATATAGCTCGGTTGTCGGTGCCAATCTCCGAGGAAGAGTATGCGCTCCTCGGCAGAGATGTCGGCGGCGTAGTGCAGATGTCCGAATACGAAGTAGTCTATATCCTGCTTTTTCCCCGCCTCTATGGCGTACTCTATCAGTGGGTTGAGTATCTCTGCGCTCTGCGTCGCTCCGTGCGACTTGCGCGACTTACCACTCCACCACTTGCCGAAGCCGAAGAAGATGTCGGGGTGAATAAACCAAGAGGCCGCCCATCGTAGTACGCGCGAACGGAACATCGCATTCATTATCCGTAGTAGAGGTTGCCCCTTGATGTTCATATTGTCGCCGTGAGCCACGAAGAGGTGTTTGCCGGCAAACGAGAGGTGCTGCGGCGAGGTAAATATCTCAATTCCGCACTCGCGTGTGAGATAATCTCCCACCCACATATCGTGATTACCCGTGAACATAATGATACGAATACCCTTGTCGTGCATCAGAGCGAGTTGTCCTAATGTGCGAGCGTATCCTTGTGGTATAACGTGCTTGTACTCAAACCAGAAGTCAAAGATGTCGCCAGCCAAAATCAGGGTAGTGGCACTATCTTCAATGCTGCGAAGGAAGCCTACGAACATATCTTCCACGCGACGTTGCTCTTCGGGTGAGCCTGCTCCAAGGTGTATGTCGGATACGAAATATACCATATTCAGAGTTTGGGTATTGTCGGCTATTCGTTGAATAGGGTGTTTAGTCTGTTGTCAAGTTCGTCGCTGTATAGGTCCTTTGCGATGATGTTTCCTTTGCGGTCAATGAGGAAGTTTGATGGCAACTTCGTTACGTTATATGCCTTCAACATCGGCGAGTGTATCGAGAGCAAGTCGCATACCGATATCCAAGGCAGACGCTGCTCCTGTACAGAGCGAATCCACTCCGCCTTTGATGTGTCGGCAGAGACCTGATATACGCGGAAGCCCATATCGTGATACTTCTCGTAAATCTCTCGTAAATCTGCATTGAAGGCGTTGCTGTTACCCAACTCTGCCGACCAGAAATCCACTAGAATAACATTCCCTTCAAGCGACGAGAGGGAGATCATCTTGCCGAACATATCGGGACCTTTGAGGTCCGGATAACTACGTGTCTCAATAGATTTGAGCAGCGAGGTACGAGCCTCCATACGGGCAATGTCGTTGTTTATACGCACCAAGAACGGAGATGTCGGGTGCGTCTTTGACAGGGCATTTGCCACAGTGCGGAAGTATATGATATCGCTGTCGGGGCTTGAAAGATATTGGTCGCCCGGAAGTCGCTGATAGAGGGCGTATGCCGCAGCGATATTATCTTTATTCTCAATGATGAACGATATCTGTTTGCGCTTAATTTCACGGTATTGTGTGTTGTATTGCGCGGTCAGTTCTTTCTGTTCGCTCTCCGATGCGGTGCTATACTTTGTGAGTATCT
>JAFXHB010000088.1 GCA_017536605.1 Alistipes sp. | reverse complement strand
TGATTGCTACGGGCACGTTCTACGGAGAGCAGTTGCTCGATGTATTGGAGTTCGCAGTCTCAGCTTTGCCTACAGAGGCCGGTACATTTATGCAGGTCAGTGGTCTGCGATTCGAGGTGAACCCTAATATCCAATCTGCGGTGGTCAAAGATGCAGAGGGAATGTTCTCACATATCGGGGAGGGGGAACGCCGCATCTTGAATGTGAAAGTTTTGGATAAGGCGAGTGGTGAGTACAAGGCGGTGGAACTCTCTCGCCAATACACGATTGCCACATTGGACTACCTTATTCTCGAACAAGGGGGCTCCGGCATACTTAGTTGTGTGAAGCCTGATTCTATCTATTGGGGAGCAGATATTGAGGTTTTGCGTCATTACCTTGAATACGATTTGAACAAAGTGATAGGCTCGGAATATAGCGTGCCGCAAGGCCGTATAATTTTCATCACCCCCTCTTGTATATAAAATTGTAAAATTTCACTATCTTTGCGAGGAGAATTAGTATTACATTAAACTATTTATATAAGGTATGAAAGTAGAGAATACAAAATTTGTTGCGGTGAACTATACTCTCACCGTTGATGGTCAGATTGCAGATCAAAACCAGCCGGGACACCCACTTGAATTTGTTTGCGGTGCAGGTATGTTGCTCCCTAAATTTGAGGGTGCGCTTATTGGCAAGGAGCCGGGCGATAAGGTTTCGTTTACCTTGGAGCCAAAGGACGGCTACGGCGAGATTATCGCAGAGGCTATCGTAGAGTTGTCAAAGACAATCTTTATGATTGACGGCAAGGTTGTTGAGGATATGCTCTTTGTAGGCAACGTAGTGCCTATGAGCGACGCCGAGGGGCACCGTATGAACGGCATCATCAAGGAGGTGAAGGAGGATACCATTCTGATGGACTTCAACCACCCAATGGCAGGCAAAACTTTGAACTTCGATGTAGAGGTTGTAGAGGTACGCGACGTAACCCCAGAGGACCTCGCTCCAAAGGGCGGTTGCTCGTGCGGCTGCGACCACGACCACTGCGAGGGTTGCGGCGAGGAGCACCACTGTGGCGATGAGTGCTGCCACTAAAATATAGAATATGAGAACTATTCAAACCATCTTATGTGGGGTTTACACGCTTGTCGCAGCCTGTTTTGCGACAAGCGTGTCTGCTCAAACGGTGGACTATACACACGAGGGTACAACCGTAAAGTTGCGCGAGATAGAGATTGAAGCGGGTGCTGAAAAGCCATTTTCAGTCATACATATATCGGACTCTCATCTTGCCTATGCCGACGAGCGCGACGACGAGCGCAAGATAAAACTTGCTACCAGACGCGGCAGACTCTTTCGCACGCCCGAGGCAACATTGAGAGCGCAACGACAATACGCCATTGAGAACAACCTCCCAATAGTTCATACGGGCGATATGATAGACTTTGTGAGTGAAGCAAACCTTGACAAAGCAAAGGATATTTTCGGTCAAGGCAGGTGGATTGTCGCCGCCGGAAACCACGAATACTCACTCTACGTGGGCGAGGCTCGTGAAGATGCCGCCTACCGTGCAAAGAGTTACGACAAGGTACAAGCGGTGTATCCCAACGATTTAACCCTCTACTCGCAGGTTATAAATGGGGTAAACTTCGTATCGCTTGACAATGGCTACTATCGCTTCTCGAAGGAGCAGTTCGCCAAGATGAAGCAGGAGGTACGCAAGGGGTTGCCAATCATCTTGGTATGCCACAATCCACTCTACACACCCGAACTATGCACCTACTCATTGAAGGCGACAAAAGGCAAGGCGGGTAATGTGGTCGGGGCTCCGCGCACAATCACCGACACCTACGCCCAGAAGGAGCGTCCAAAGGGCGAGGAGTGGCGCAATCGCAGCGTACAGCAACGCGCAGACCGCACAACGCTCCGCTTCTGCAAGTGGCTCAAAAAGCAGGAGGAGTTAAAGGGCATACTCTGTGGGCATTGCCACTTCTACTTCAAGTCGCGATTTTCACCCACAGCCACACAATACACCGTAGGTGCAGGTTATAAGGGCAACGGATATATCGTACATATAAAGTAAAAAGAGTGAGCCTGTCTAACATTTTAGACAGGCTCTTTTTGTCGGAAGTGGTATAATTTACCTACGCTTGTGTATATATAAGGTAGAAGTTGTACGCCACAAAGCAGAGGAACATAAAGGCTCCTGCCCAGCGATTGAGTTTGCCCTTATAGCATAAGATGAGAGGCACAACCGCAGCGAAAATCATCACCGAGAAGTCTATCCACCCAATATCCACACTTGACAGCATCTCAATTTTAGGCGACAACGGTGTAGCCGCAATCTGCGAGGAGATACCAAGAATCAACGAGAGGTTGAAGATGTTTGAGCCGATAATGTTACCCAACGCAAGTTGTGTATTCTTCTTGGCTGCGGCAACCACCGATGCAGCCAACTCCGGAAGAGATGTTCCGCACGCAACGAGCGTAATTGCGATAAAGGCCTTATTTACGCCCCATTGTGTTGCTATCACTATCGCATTGTCAAGGAAGAATCTACTTGCAACAATAAGAATACCCAAGCCTGCAACGACCTTACAAATACCGAAGGCAAGTTGTTTGTTTGAGATAACCTCGTTTGATGTCGTTTTTGTCTGTTTGCCCCCTTTAAGCGAGAAATACATAAAGGTTGCAAAGCAGGCCAACAGCAACAAGCCGTCAATATAGTCAATTTCCGCTTTGGTACTTCTGAATGTGAAGTTATATGCAAGCAGCATTGTCAGCACCGATACGAAGATACCAAATGGGAGGTCAAAGCGTCTATTCTCGCGCGATACAGCCACAGGCATAACCAAGGCGGTAAGTCCAAGGATACCAAATACATTAAAGATATTCGAGCCTATAACATTGCCGATAGCGATGTCCGACTCACCTCCAATCGTACCGATTGAACTTGCAACGAGTTCCGGAAACGATGTTCCCACACCGACAATCACCGCACCGATAACAAAATCTGAAATCTTAAATCGCTTGGCAATAGTAACTGCTCCTGCGACCAACCAATCGGCACTAAAAACAATCGCAACAAGCGACAATAAGAGATAAACGTACTCCATTTTATTCTGTAATTGTATATTTCTGCCTGCAAAGATATATCTTTTAATTAAATTTTGCGCCCAATTCTTAACGCCTAATTCTTAATTTTATTATATTTGCAGAATGATACAGTTCAAACGAAAATTCTCAAAGAAGAGCAAACTTGCACTTGTCATCGTATCGGCACTTCTACTCTCGATTAGTTGGTGGGGCGCAAGTTGCATAACCATATTTGTAGGCTTTGTACCTCTACTGCTCATCAGCGCACAATACTCCGACTCAAAGCGGGACACCTTCGCAATGTTGGGGTGGGCGACACTCACATTTCTGCTATGGAACGCCTTGACGGTGTGGTGGGTTTGGTTCGCCACACCGGCAGGACCTATCGTAGCAAGCGTGGTATCTACTTGGTGGAGTTTGGTGGCATTTATGCTCTACCACATCGCCTCCAAGCACGCGCCAAAGGCTATCGCCTACACTATATTTATCACCGCGTGGATTGCTACCGAGTATATCTATACACAAGCCCCCGCGATGTCTTTCCCGTGGCTCTCGCTCGGCAACGCCTTTGCAGATGATGTTTGGGCTGTGCAGTGGTACGAATATACGGGTATATTTGGCGGCTCTCTATGGGTACTCCTGATGAATATCCTCGCACTTGAATCGCTGCTTACAATGAGCAAGCGAGTATGGATAGTTACCACCTTGGCGTTTATAATTCCTATCGGTATCTCAATCGCGCTCTACGAGGTGAACAATCCAAAACGAGAAGCCTACCAATCTCTACCGAAGGTTACCGTGTCGGCAATACAGCCAAACATTGACTGCTACGAAGAGAAGTACAACCTAACCGCCCAACAACAGCAGGACAACCTACTCAACCTCTTGGCGGAGGTGCCCGACTCGGCGGAGTTTGTGCTTATGCCCGAAACTGCACTTGCCGAGATGATTTACGAGAGCAACCCCGACAATTCGCATATAGTAAAGCGCATCTCCCGCTACCTCGCCGAACACAACCCGTCGGCTATGGTTGTTTCGGGAGGCGAGATGATTCGCTTCTATGGGCAGGAGCGAGGCTCCGAGACGGCAAGAGCGTGGAGAGGCAACCAATATATCGATATCTTCAACTCCTCGCTCGGCATTGACACCACGTCGCAGGTGCAGATACACCACAAAGGAAAACTCGTTATCGGCGTTGAGACTACCCCTGCGTGGTTGCGCGAAGGAGGGCTATTTGCGGTTGATTTGGGAGGTACTCTCGGACAACTCGGCATAGGCGACAAGCAGGAACCTTTCCAACATAATGGCAAGAAGGTTGCACCTGCAATCTGCTATGAGGGCATCTATGGCGACTATATGGCAGAGTTCGTGCGCAACGGGGCAGAGGCTATCTTCGTAGTATCGAATGACGGCTGGTGGGGTAACACCATCGGGCATAAGTTGCTCTTCCGTTTCTGTCGTCTTCGTGCCGTTGAGACGCGTCGTGAGGTGGCGCGTAGTGCAAACACCGGAGTATCGGGCTTTATAAATCTGCGCGGCGAGGACAGCAATAAACTCACGTGGAAGGAGAGGGGTGTTACAAGCGAGAACATTCGCCTCAACAATCGCGTTACATTCTACACCAAATATGGCGACTATATTGCACGTTTGTCGCTCTACATCGCGCTTTTGTGTCTGTTGTATCTTGTTGCTATGTGGGCAAAAAAGAGATTCTATTTGGATAGATAATATAAACTTAAAAGGCCAATGGCTAAATGCTATAAAATATGAACTATACCGAGACGCTTGATTACCTATTCTCCTCAATGCCTTCGTTTCAGAACGTGGGAGGAGATGCCTACAAACCCGGATTGGAGCGCATTACCGAATTTTGCCGTTTGATAGGCAATCCGCAACGCAACTACTTCGTGATACACATTGCCGGCACAAACGGCAAGGGCTCGGTGTCGAGTATGCTGGCATCGGTGTTACAGCAGGCGGGCTATCAGACAGGTCTTTTCACCTCGCCTCACCTGACCGACTTCCGCGAGCGTATCCGCGTAAATGGAGAGATGATTTCAAAGCAGAAGGTGGTAAACTTCGTGGATCGCTACCGCAACGAGATGGAGCGTCTGCAACTCTCATTCTTTGAGATGACCGCCGCAATGGCTTTTGACTACTTTGCACAGAGCGATGTTGAGGTTGCCGTTATCGAGACGGGGTTAGGTGGTCGTTTAGATGCTACGAACATTGTTCAGCCACTCGTATCGGTCATCACCAACATCGGGTTGGAACACACCGAATATCTCGGCGACTCGCTACCGAAAATTGCACGCGAGAAGGGCGGAATAATCAAGAAATGTACCCCTGTGGTCGTAGGTGAGCGCGATACGGACTACAACCTCGTATTGGAGGAGATTGCCGATGATATGCGTGCGGAGATAATCTACGCCAACGACGCATTTACGCTCGGAGAGTGTCGCAGAGAGGGGGCTTTGCAGGTGGTAAATATAACTCGCACACGCGACAACTACATCTACCAACTACGTCTTGACCTACTTGGAGAGTACCAACACCAAAATCTCGCTACCGTAGCCACAATAATAGACATACTGCACGAGAGAACACCTCTCACGATTACACGACGCGCCTTCGTAGAGGGCTTACGCGACGTGCAGGGGCAGACCTCCTTCCGAGGTCGCTGGCAAATCTTGTGCAACGAGCCTCTCGTAGTATGCGATACCGCACACAACGCGCACGGCATACACCACGTAGCACAACAACTCCGCAAAGAGGCTCCACAAGGCAGACTTCTCTGCGTGATGGGATTCTGTGAGGATAAGGCATTTGGCGAGATGCTGGCTATGATGCCACGCGAGGCGCACTACATCTTCACACAAGCGGCATCACGACGCGCTGCAACGACCTCCGCAATAGCCGAGGTGGCAAAATCGCTTGAATTTGATTTTGAGTGTGCCGACACGGTTGCCGAAGCAGTAGCGAGAGCCAAAGAGTTGCTACAACCGCAAGATATGCTCTTTATCGGAGGTAGCACCTTTATCGTAGCAGAGGCACTTCCGCTATTTGAATAGTCCGAATAGACAGCACCAAGCATACCCCTACTTACAGTGGTAGGTAGGGGTATGGTTCTTTCTCTCCTTGTAGAGCGTCGCTTCGCGAGCCAAGATTCAACATTGAGATAAACTCCATTGGCGAGGTGTTATATCCCATAGCCAGATATGGAGGTTTTGTCTTCGCTATTCGTTTGCGATGCACGATGTGTTCAAGCCTGCTTGGTATAACACTCGACATCTGCGCTAACAACATTGCACGACTATCCTCACTCGGCAGTGCATCTATACTCGGATAGACGAGCGATATTCCACCACCTCCTGACGATATCTCTATATTTACAAACAGGGTATTACCGTCCTCCGTAGAGATGCCTTTAATGCGTTCTGACAGCGAGATGAGTTGCTCTGCACCACCATCACTTGACATTCCGTCGGAGATATTCACAAAGATAGGCGGAAAACTCTCGCGATGATAAGGTTGAGCGCACCAACTCTGCAATAGTTCGGCGACGCACTCCAACATCTTACACATTGGCGTAGAGCCACTCGCCATCGGCTCTATCCACTTCGGAAATCCATAGGGGACAACGACTACATCTCCATTGAGAAGTTTGCACTTGAAATTGATATACTCCCTCTCAACGCTACGCTTTGCCAACTCCGAAACCGTAACGAACCCCACCTCATCGCTAATCAGCGAGTGGATACCGTTTGAGGAGTAGCCGATAACGGCTATATCGTAGTAATCGCGATAGACGTTATCGCACTTTGAGCAGAGCAACAACTCCTCTATCAACTCGCCAACAACAATCGCAACCATCTCTGCCTTACTAATCTCGGTAGAGTTAATCACAATCTCTTGTGCCATTGAACTTGATTGGTCAATAGCCACCACTATCGCTATTTTGTGCCGACGACCTATCTCGCAACGATACATACTCTCTTCCCTCCTATTCATTAACAACCTCTCCCTTGGCGTTGAGCAAAAATCTACGACCATTCAGTTCAACTCTGCACCGCCCGTTCTCAACCTCAAAGGCTGCATTGTAGAGTGGCGGTATAATCCATTGGTCCTCCTCCTTATAACCCCACAAACCCTCATACATAGTGGGTTGAAGGTTATTGACATCTTTCGCTTCGCGTACTCCCATTGCGATATAATCGCGCAGACGAGAAAGTGCAAGGCGAGGGCTACGCAACAGATGAGCAATACGATAGTGGCGAGCATCTCCACACTCAATAAAGAGTCGCTCCATTTGGTCAAGGACCTCATCTTCCCCACGTATCGCATCTAACGGAGAGATTAAAAAATGGTCGCTTGAATTTAGACGATTAGCAAAGGAGTGGTCATACGAGATGGCATTCAGTACCGTAATAATCAGCGCAAGCGGATAGTCGTCAATAGCCTTTGAGAAGGTCTTACGGGAACGCATCGGATGTTGAAAACCGGGCGAGCCTATCTCCTCGCAATCGTCGTGCGTGAACGACGGCTTATAGAGCGAGTCATAGTCTATAAAGTGTATCTCATCACCATTTACAATGATATTGTCGGGCTTAATATCTCCGTGCGCCCACTCTTGGTCAAGTTGCCACAAGGCATACTCCTCAAACCTCCGCGACAGGCGACGCATATACTCCGTATCCTCGCCTCGTTGTTCCAAGACACGCTGCAATGTTTCGCCCTCATACCAATCGACCAATACAACATCGGCATAGTCTGACGCCCTATCCGTAAAGCCAACTATCGGCAACTCAAAGGGGTAGTAATGCTCCCCATATATCTCGGTAAGGTTGTTACGAGATGACATATATACTCGCAACGCCAGAGGCTTACCGTCGCGCTCCACCTTGCATACCAACACCGAATTACCCGCATAGCATATCGGGCGTTCTCCATCATAGCAAACTATCACATCGGATAGATGCCGCGTATAAGGCAGAAGTCGCAATGACGCAATATATTGCCACAAAAGTATATTTCCACTCATTGTACTATAAAACGCCCCTTGCGTTCCGAAGAGGCAAGGGGCATATCTATATATTATTCTACTCTGCTAAACTTCGCGATAGGTCGTTGAGCACCTGATTTGCCTCACGTACTCGCTCCACCCAATTGTAGGCAGGGTTGTTGATTATCTCACGATCCTTTCCGTTGCGGAACTCAAAGCCCTTAAACTTTTCAAGCACATCATCAAGTGGCTTCAACTGCTCCGGTGTATATTTCGCACGGAGTGCGCGTACCTTCTCCGAGAACTCAACACCGTCAATCAGACGCTCAAAGCGCACCGAGGAGCGAGCGTAAGGATAGACAATAAAGGTGTCGCCCGAAGCCCAACGACGGAAGCGGGAGTCATACTCCGGTGCTGCCGGCCACGAGTTGTATGCCCAACGAAGCATACCGTCATAGTGGCGTGCCACACCATAGATGCAGAGCAACTCCGACTCATATGGTTGCGAATTGGTAAAGGCGTTAGGATATAGGGTTGAACAGCATACATAGAATGTTGTTACATTACCCTGCTGACGGCGTGCTGCAATCTCCTCCGGAGATACCAACGAGTGTCGTTGTCCTACGCATACGTCGCGCATATTGTCAAAGTTCTTGTATGAGTTGTGGTTGTCAGCAATCGCAAAGCCGAGTCCCGGTGCATACTTCTCGATAAGGTCGGCAGCAGCACGCATATCCTCCGGCGCACGCTCGTCAATCGCCATATTGGTCTTTTCAAACCAACCCTTCTCTTTGAGGTGCTTCGCAAAGTCGGCGAGGAATGGTCCCCACATCTGCTCAAACTCCGGAGTGCGAGGTTTTGCATTCACCTGACACAACTTCTTATCCTTGTGAGTAAGGTCCTTATAGTCAAGCGTGCAGTCGCCCCAAGGGAGCATAGAGTAGCAGTTGATATAGCGGTCAATACCCAACTCCATCATAAACTCAACCCACTTATCAAAGATGGTGTAGTCGTAAGACCAACTGCCGTCTTCGTTCTTGGTCCAATATATCATCGCCTCGTAGTCATCAAAGCACTGATAACGCCAAGGGTCGCGGTTGAGAGTTGCGGTAATAACCTTCTGTCCCGCATTTGCCAACATCTGCATCGTAGGGCGCATCGCCTCAAAGTGGGCGTCGCTCCACACCTCAACACCTTCGGCACGAGCAACTGCCGATGGGTGCTGCCAGAAGTCGAGGTGGTAGTCCCACTCACTTGGGGCAGCCAAAGTCTGTGGCAACACCTCCAACTGCAATGGGAGTCGGGTTAAGCCGAAGCCATTGTGCGAAACTGTCAGGGTTGCCGTATAGATGCCAACCTCCGCCTCCTGCGGAATCTCTATTGTTACCCATACAGGGCGAGTGGTCTTCGCCGCTATGTCAAAGCGCGAAAGGCTGTCAAGCATATCTGCCTGCAAGAGTGAAGGGTGTCCGTTTGGACGGCCACACAAGCAACTCTGGTCAGGGACATCGCCCAACGTGTAGCGCACAAAGCGGGCTGTGGCGATAGTGCTTGGGAGTGTTGCACCCTCCGACACAAAGTCCGAGAAGTAGCACTCAACGCCATCTACCTGCTCGGCAGTCCAGAGCAACATCTGCGCCGAAACTCGCTCACCACGCCAACCGGCAACGGCATACTCCTCGGTGAGGTTTTGAGGCACTTCGCTACGCGAATATACAAAGTCGGGAGAGCCCCACGCTCCATTCAAACCAGCCTTAACTCCGCCCCAAGCAGCCTTCGCCTCCTCGCTCAACGGAGTAGGGTCCTCGGCTTCGGTAAAGGTCTTGACTGGTGTGTACTTACAACCCGTAAGAGTTAATGCTGCAAATAATGCAAAGAGTGATAGTTTTTTCATAGTTTGTTTAGATTATATTTGGTCAATTATTTCTCAATTATGCAAAGATAGTGTTTTTTTTATAATTTCACACAAAAACACACCCTCCTACGAAAAAAGATATTGCCAACCCGAAAAAAGTTAGAAAAGGGTTGTAACTTTTAGTGATATTTTATAACTTTGTAGGTTGAAGTGAAACTGTGTTTCACAGGGTGGTTTTTTGATAATTTTACAAACAAGCCTCACAGGGGATAAATCAGATGCCTCTCAAAGTGAAACCGGAGGCGATGATGCTATTTTTGTGCGTTGAGCAGTGGCGGAAAGCGGAGCATAGTAAGTCTATGTGAGCATTTGCGCCGCAAGCAAGGTGCAAAAAGAGCGCATCGGAACGATTTTGAAGACAAGAAGCAATAAGTTTACAAACAAAAACCTCCCAAAAGGGTGAAATCGGAGGCGATTGAGAAAATTTTGTACTAAACAAGGCGACAAACCCGCAGCATAGTAAGCCTATGTGAGGAGTTTGGAGACCGAAGAGCAGTGCAAAATTTGCCAATCGGAACGATTTTGAGGACAAAGAGTAATAAGTTTACAAACAAAATAAAAAAAGAAAAAACAGTATGGGAAGAGCGTTTGAGTATCGCAAAGCGCGAAAGATGAAGCGTTGGGGACATATGGCCCGCGTCTTCACAAAGATTGGAAAGGAGATTGAGATTGCAGTAAAGGCCGGTGGTGCTGACCCTTCGGCAAATACCCGTCTGCGAATCTTGATGCAGAATGCCAAGGCAGAGAATATGCCGAAGGAGAATGTGGAGCGTGCTATTAAGCGTGCAACAGAGAAGGACTCCGCAGACTACAAGGAGGTCGTTTACGAAGGATATGGTCCTAACGGTGTCGCATTCCTCGTAGAGACTGCTACCGACAACACAAACCGCACAGTAGCAAATGTGCGTATGTACTTCAACAAGGGTGGTGGTACGCTCGGAAACTCCGGCTCGGTGGGCTTTATGTTTGAACATAAGTGCGTGTTCAAGTTTAAGGCAGAGGGCGCAGATCCAGAGGAGTTGGAACTTGAAATGATCGACTTGGGCGTTGATGAGTTCTACGTAGAGGAGGACGGTATCAGCGTATATGCAGCATACGAGTCGTTTGGTGCAATTCAGAAGTGGCTCGATGAGCAGGGTTACGAGATTGTATCGGGTGAGTCTGTGCGTATCCCAACCGATACCAAGGAACTTGATGCAGCAGGTCGTGAGGCAGTAGAGAAACTCGTGGAGAAACTCGAAGAGGACGACGACGTGGTAAATGTTTACCACACAATGGCAGAGGAGGAATAAACCAACAAAAGATAACCGACTATGAATAACAAGTATTCATTACCAAAAGATGGAGGTTTGATTGCCGAGGAGGCTTTCAAGGACCTTACACAGCGTTACGAGCGCATCGCAACCCACGCTTACGAGAGCGAGTATGAGGGCGTGCAGTATGTTGCCGACAGCATCATTACAGCAATCAAAGCCCACAAGAGCGACAAGCCTTTTGTACTCGGATTGACAACAGGTAAAACACCAATAGGTCTTTACCGAGAGTTGGTAAAGCGTCATAAGGAGGGAGAGGTAAGTTTTGCCAATGTTGCCGTTTACAGCCTTGACGAGTTCTACCCTATCAAGCCACAAGAGAAGCAGAGTCGCAACTACCGTATTCACGAGGAGTTTATCGACCAAGTGGATATCAAGAGTGAGAATATCCACTTCCCTGACGGAACACTTCCTCGCGAAGAGTTGTCGGCGTTCTGTGCCGAGTATGGCAAGGCTCACATTGACTTGATGATTCTCGGCATTGGAGAGAATGGTCAAGTCGGATTCAACGAGCCGGGTTCGTATGCAAACTCGAAGACTCGTCTTGTACAGTTGTCATACCAGACACGCAAAGTACAGTCGGGAGCCTTCGGTGGCTTTGAAAATACTCCAAAGATGGCTATCACAATGGGTATTCATACCATTATGAAGGCCGACCGCATTATTGCAATGGCTTGGGGTGAGGATAAGGCAAGTATCGTCAGCCGCATTATTGAGGGCGAAGTTACCGAGCAGGTACCTGCATCTCATTTGCAGGCTCACGCCAACATTGAGATGGTTATAGATGAGGGTGCTGCCTCAAAACTTACCCGTGTGGAGACCCCTTGGTTGGTGGGACAGTGCGAGTGGACTCCAAAGTTCACCCGCAAGGCGGTAGTTTGGTTGTGCGGTGTGGTAAACAAACCTATCCTCAAACTTACCCACAAAGATTATATTGAAAATTCGCTTGGCGAGTTGTTGGAGCAGGGACGTACCTACGACCAGATCAACATCGACGTCTTCAATGACTTGCAGCACACCATCACAGGTTGGCCGGGTGGTAAGCCAAATGCTGACGACTCGACTCGCCCTGTAAAATCTACTCCATTCCCAAAGAATGTCTTGATTTTCTCGCCACACCCTGACGACGACGTAATCTCGATGGGTGGAACATTTATCCGCCTCGTGCAGCAGGGACACAACGTACACGTGGCATACGAGACTTCGGGTAATGTGGCCGTTCACGATGATGTTGTATTGCAGAACATTGACGCTGCTCACGAGTTGGGCTTCGCCGACGAGTATGCAAATGTTGAGGCTATCGTCAAGAGCAAGAAGCCGGGAGAGCCTGAGCCACGCCCATTGCTCAACTTGAAGGGAGCATTGCGTCGCGCCGAGGCACGTGCTGCGGTTCGTTCATTCGGCTTGAACCCTGACACCAACGCTCACTTCCTCAACCTCCCATTCTACGAGACGGGAGGTATTAGCAAGAGTCCGTTCACACAGGCCGATATAGATATCGTAGCGAAGTTGCTCCGCGAGGTTAAGCCTCATCAGATCTACGCTGCGGGCGACCTCTCGGACCCACACGGAACACACCGCACCTGCATTGAGATTGTCTTGGAGGCAATTCACGAGGTGAAGGACGACGAGTGGTTCAAGGATTGCCACCTCTGGCTCTATCGTGGTGCTTGGATGGAGTGGGATCTCGGCTCGGTGGATATGGCAGTGCCTCTCTCGCCAAACGAGATTATCACAAAGCGTCACGCCATCTATCGCCACCTCTCGCAGAAGGATATCGTGCCATTCCCGGGCGACGACCCACGCGAGTTCTGGCAGCGCAGCGAGGACCGTACCCAGACTACCGCAAAGCAGTATAATGCACTCGGTATGGCGGAGTATCAGGCTATTGAGTTGTTCGTAAAGATGTTTTAACCGATAAAAACCGAAATAGATTATGAGACTTATTATTCAAGATAACGCACAAGCGGGTGGTCGCTGGGCTGCCGAGTATATCGTAAAGCGTATCAACGAGAAGGAGGCTGCGGGTGGTCGCTTCGTATTGGGCTTGCCTACCGGCTCTACCCCACTCGTAACATACGCACGCCTTATTGAACTCTACAAGGAGGGTAAGGTGTCGTTCAAGAATGTTGTAACATTCAATATGGACGAGTATGTTGGTCTTCCAGAGGAGCACCCAGAGAGCTACCACTCGTTTA
>JAFXHB010000087.1 GCA_017536605.1 Alistipes sp. | reverse complement strand
TTGTTATTTGTTTGTATCTTTTATTTCGTGAAATAGTGGGGTAGGATACTCTCCATTGAAGCAAGCGAAGCACATCTTATCGCACTTTCCGCACGATGAAGCCAAGCACTCTTCATAGGAGAGGAACGCCAACGAGTCAGCACCAATATACTCTCTCGCCTCCTCAATCGACATACGCGCCAACAATAAGTCATCAAGCGTCGTTGTATCTACACCATAACAACAAGGGTGTGTCATTGTTGGACTAACAATTCGTATATGCACCTCCGTAGCACCCGCCTGACGCAACAGTGTTACGATACGCTTTGATGTAGTACCTCGCACAATGGAGTCATCAACCAAGACCAATCGCTTACCGCCCACAATAGAGCGAATTGCCGATAACTTCATCTTCACACCCTTCTCGCGCAGATGTTGCGCAGGCTGAATAAAGGTACGTCCTACATATTTATTCTTGATAAGTCCCATTTCGTATGGGATACCACTCTCCTCGGCATATCCCATAGCCGCCGAGAGCGACGAATCGGGAACGCCGACCACAATATCCGCCTCGGCAGGGGCCTCGTGCCACAATCTACGTCCGGACTCCTTGCGGAAGGCGTGAACATTGCACCCATCTATATCGCTGTCAGGGCGAGCAAAGTAGATATACTCCATAGAACACATATTGCACGACGGCTTCAATGCGTAGTTGCGCGAGCGAATACCATTATGGTCTATTGTAACTATCTCTCCCGGAGCAACATCACGTACAAACTCCGCACCCATAACATCGAAAGCGCAGGTTTCGCTCGACACGACATAACCATCGCCCAACTTACCGATAGCCAACGGGCGCAAACCATATTTATCACGACACGCATAAATTCTGTTCTGTGTCATAATGATAAAGGCAAAAGCACCCTCCAACGTATCCAAAGCCTCCATAATTGTAAAGATACGTGGTTCGTCTGCCTCCTTCTTTATAAGGTGCGCCAACAACTCGGCGTTAGTATTTGAATGAAACAAGACGCCTCTACTCTCCAAGACGTTGCTTATCTGCTCGGCATTGACGATATTTCCGTTGTGGGCAATAGCGAATGAACCTCGATTATGCATAAAACTCAACGGCTCAATGTTATCTATCGAACGCCCATTTGCAGTTGTATAGAGCAGGTGTCCAAGGCACATCTTACCCTCTAATTTTGCAAGGTTATCCTCATTGAACACCTCTGTTACCAAACCGTATCCACGGTGACGGTGCATCGCCCCATTTTCATCAACACTAACCATTCCGCAACCCTCCTGACCTCTATGTTGCATTGAATGAAGTCCATAATAGGCTAACGACGAGGCGTGCTCAACGTTATATACTGCTAAAACACTCATAATTTTTTTAGCTATTAGCCATTGGCCATTAGCCATTAGCTAATTATTAATTTTTCATTTTTAATTTACTTTGTAAAGTACGCTACTGCGTTTGCAAAGATATTCTGGCGTTTCTCGCCTGCGATATTCTTAAACAAGCAGTCGTCGTAACGCTCCGTGTGTCCCATCTTGCCGAGTATCTGTCCGTTACGGCTAATAATGCCCTCAATACCGTATGACGAACCATTAGGGTTGTGTGGTGCATCGGTTGTAGCGTTACCCTCCAAATCGGCATATTGGAACGCCACCTGACCATTTGCAAACAACTCTTCGGCCATCTCCTCGCTAACCACAAACTTACCCTCGCCGTGGCTCACCGCAATAGAGTGCAGGTCGCCCACCTTAAACGAGGACAACCAAGGCGATGCGGTAGTACCGACACGCGTTGAAACCATCTGCGAGATATGGCGATGAATATCGTTATGGAAGAGGGTAGGCGACTCCTTGCTCACCATTCCCAAACGTCCGTAAGGCAACAGTCCCGACTTCACCAACGCTTGGAAGCCGTTACAGATACCGAGTATCAAGCCTCCTCTGTCAAGCAGGGCGTGTATGGCCTTCGTAATGGTTACATTATTTAGCACACTTGCGATAAACTTACCGCTACCATCAGGCTCATCTCCGAGCGAGAATCCACCACTCAAAACGAGGATATGACACTTGTCAATAGCCGCGGCCATAGCGTCAATAGAGTGGAGTACATCCTCTGCTGTCAAATTGCGGAATACACCTATATTTGTTACCGCACCCTCACGTTCAAATGCCCGTGCAGTATCGTAATCGCAGTTTGTACCCGGGAACACAGGTAAATATACCTGAACCTTCTCTACCTTCTCACCCTTATACTTTGGTGCAGCGGCGGTGCAGTTGCTCTCGCGGCACTTCTCGCCAGCCTTACCCTTTGCTGGATAGACCTTCTCAAAACGCTCGCTATTTGCCTTGTACAACTCCTCCAACGAGAACTTCTCGCCCAAGACCTCTATCATCTTCTCGGCAGTAGTCTGACCAACGAGTATTGCTCCCTCAAACGCCTCCTTTGCCTCTACCAAGATAGAGCCATACGAGTAGTCAAAGAGGGTAGCCTCGTCGCAAGTCAAAGTTGCGCCAATCTCATTTCCGAATGACATCTTCGCAACGGCCTCCGCAACACCACCAAAGCCGATAGCGTATGCCGACACGATATTTCCGCGCTCAATCTCGGCAGTAACTCGCTTAAAGTTGCTCTTCAACTCCTCCACGTTAGGTGTATAGTTCTTGTTTGGCGTATGTTTAACAAGGTACAGACTATTGCCCGCAGCCTTAAACTCTGGGCTTATGGCTTTGCGTGCATCAAGTGTCGTAATACCGAATGCGATAAGTGTCGGAGGAACATTTATATCTTGGAAAGTGCCACTCATAGAGTCCTTACCGCCAATTGACGGCAACTCCAACGCCTTCTGCATACGGATAGTTCCCAAGAGTGCCGACATCGGCTTACCCCACGAGCGTGCATCGGTCATACGCTCAAAATACTCCTGATACGAGAATCGCATATTCTCATACGATGCACCCGCTGCAACAACCTTCGCACACGCCTCAACCACTGCATATTCGGCACCGTGATAAGGCGACCACGACGAGAGATACGGGTTGTATCCATACGCCATCACGCTGGCAGTTGATGTTTTGCCGTAGCGCACAGGTAAGGTCTGCATCGAAACCTGCGTTTCGGTACGTTGAGTCTTACCACCGAAAGGCATCAACACTGTTGAACGACCAATCGTCGAGTCGAACATCTCGCACAAGCCACGCTGCGACACAACGTTCCAATCGCTCAAATTATTCAACATCTTCTCACGCAAGGTCGCACCCTCAACCTCTCGGTGGAATGGGTCGCGCTCCTCAACAGCACCAAGAGTTATCTTTGTGTAGTGCTTTGCGCCTGCCGAGTCAATAAACTCACGAGTAAGGTCGGCAACCTTCTCGCCCTTATAGAACATACGCATACGTTGCGTGTCGGTAACATCGGCCACGTGAGTAACCTCTATATTCTCCTCACGACACAACTCAATCATACGCTCCATATCCTTACGTTCAATCACGACAGACATTCGCTCCTGCGACTCGGATATGGCCAACTCGGTAGCATTCAAGCCATTATACTTTACAGGTACGCGGTCAAGATAGATATCCAAGCCGTCGGTCAATTCGCCGATAGCCACCGACACACCTCCCGCACCAAAGTCGTTCGATTTCTTAATTAACTTCGTAACATCGCCACGACGGAACAAGTGCTGAATCTTGCGCTCCTCCGGAGCATTTCCCTTCTGCACCTCCGACCCGCACTCCTCCAACGAGGCGGTGGTATGTTGTTTTGACGAACCGGTAGCACCACCGATACCATCACGACCCGTACGACCTCCGAGTAGCAACACCACATCTCCTGCAACAGGGGTTTCACGACGTACGTCCGAAGCCTTAACCGCACCGACAACCGCACCAACCTCCAAGCGTTTTGCCACATAGTTCTCGTGGTATATCTCTCGCACGTGAGTTGTTGCCAAACCGATCTGGTTGCCATAACTTGAATATCCTGCGGCTGCCTTACGAGATATTATTCGTTGCGGAAGTTTTCCCGCCAAGGTCTCATCTATGCCTTTATATATATCGCCTGCACCCGTTACACGCATCGCCTGATAGACATAGGCACGTCCCGACAGAGGGTCGCGAATAGCACCACCCAAGCAGGTTGAAGCACCGCCAAACGGCTCAATCTCGGTAGGGTGGTTATGGGTTTCATTCTTAAACTGCAACAACCACTTCTCCTTCTGCCCCTCAATATCGACATCAACAAAGATAGAGCAAGCATTATTCTCCTCGCTCACCTCCATATCGTCAAGTTTCCCGATTTTACGTAGATAACGCGCTCCGATAGTTGCCAACTCCATCAAGCACAGGCTCTTATTCTCGCGTCCAAGTGCTACGCGCATATCCGACATCTCGGCAAGGGCAGCCTCCAACTCCTCACGCATAAACGACTCGTCAATCTTCACCTCCTCAATCTCGGTGGTAAAGGTCGTACGACGGCAGTGGTCGCTCCAATATGTATCCAAGATACGCAACTCGGTCTGTGTCGGATTGCGGTGTTCTGCACGGAAGTAATCCACCACACAACGCAAGTCGTCTGCATTCATTGCCAAGCCATTCGCCTTGCAGTATGGTGCCAACTCCTCCTCTGTCATATCGGTAAAGCCCTCCAACACAGGGACAGGCTTAATATCCGCCTGTTCGGAGTCCGACAAAACCGTCAGGTCCTTCTCACGCGACTCCACGGCGTTGATGAGGTAGTGCTTAATCTTTGCCATCTGCTCCTCTGTTACGCCGTCATCAAAGATATAG
>JAFXHB010000086.1 GCA_017536605.1 Alistipes sp. | reverse complement strand
TACTCCTTCAATCGTTATCGGAGCCTCCGAGCCACCTGTAACAATAACATCAGCCTTACCCAAGCGAATGAGGTTCAAGGCATCTATCATTGCGTGGTTTGACGAAGCACAAGCCGATGATATAGAGTAGTTTGGACCCATAAAGCCGTACTTTATGGAGATGTATCCCGCCACAATATCTGTTATGAGGCGAGGTACAAAGAACGGGCTGAAACGGGGGATTCCATTTCCCTCGGCCCAGCCCATAACCTCTTCGCGGAACGATTGAATACCACCTACTCCTGAACTCCAAATGACACCAACACGCTTTTTGTTGAGCGTGTCGAGATCAAAGTTGGCGTCCTCAACGGCTTCGGTAGCCGCAACAAGACCGAATTGACAAAAACGGTCATATTTGCGGACTTCCTTGCGGTCAAAGTATTTGGTCCAATCGTAATCCTTGACTTCGCAAGCGATACGAGACTTAAAGTTTGAGTTATCAAAGAGGGTTATTTCGGTTGCGCCACTTACGCCGTTTTCGAGGTTCTTGAAGTACTCTTCAACGTTGTTACCTATTGGGTTAATGGTTCCTAATCCAGTTACAACAACTCTCCTTTGTGTCATATTTGTATCTCTTGTGAAAAACTATTTAGCCTGCTCCTCAAGCAACTTGATTACATCGCCGACAGTCTGAATCTTCTCGGCAGCCTCATCAGGAATTTGAAGATCGAAAGCCTTCTCGAACTCCATAATAAGCTCAACGGTGTCCAATGAATCAGCACCAAGGTCGCCAGTGAAAGTAGCCTCTGGAGTAACCTCTGACTCCTTAACGCCCAACTTGTCCACGATGATCTTCACAACTTTTTCTTGAATCTCTGACATAATTTTCAGTTTTTAGTTTAACATTAGTTTAGTTGTAGTAATTATACTTTAATATATATACCTCACTAAATTTGTGTGCTTTAATCGCAAAGCAACGGTGCAAATGTAATACTTTTTTGTTATCTTTGGCATAAATTTACGATTTATTTACCAACAATTATCAACACGTTTTTGACAATATATTAAAAACCAATAAGTTATGAAACTACTACTTATCTCAAATTCCACAAATGCCGGTGAGCCCTATTTGAAATATCCGATTGCTCAAATTGGCGCACACCTTGCCGGTGTCAGCGAGGTTGTTTTTGTCCCTTATGCTGCTGTAACATTCTCTTACGACGAGTATGAGCGAAAGGTGCAAGAGCGTTTTGATGAGATTGGCGTGAAGGTGCGCTCCATTCATCGTGAGAAGTCGCCACGCAAGGCGATTAAGGAGGCGCAGGCGATATGCGTAGGCGGTGGAAATACCTTTGCTTTGGCGAAGAAGATGCAGGAGCAGGGGTTGATGAGTGCCATCTTGAAGCGAGTGAAGGAGGGCGTTCCGTATGTTGGCTGGTCGGCAGGAAGCAATGTCTGCTGTCCAACGATATGCCTATCGTTGAGCCGGAGTCATTCAAGGCGATAAATGCCGTTAAATTCCAGATAAACCCTCACTATCTTGATGCTAATCCGGAGGGACACGCGGGCGAAACTCGCGAGCAGCGTATCTTGGAGTATATTGAGGCAAATCCGCGTCGCTATGTTGTGGGCTTGCGCGAAGGCTGTATGCTACGCTACGTAGATGGCAAATTGGAACTCCTCGGCTCTCGCCCAATGCGAATCTTCAAGAAGGGTGTTGAGACCTACGAGGTTGTTGCCGGAGATGACTTGTCGTTCTTGTTGTAAGAAGCAATACTAATGGCGAAACAATGATGACCGAAAAACAGCAATGCGGAGCCTTGGGCGAGCAGGCAGCAGTGGATTATCTGCGCCGACACGGCTTTATGCTTGTTGAGCGTAACTACCGTGTCGGGTATAGCGAGGTGGATATCATCGCCCAACGCGACGATGAGTTACACTTTGTGGAGGTTAAAACCCGCAGGGTAGGCTCTCTGACCTCGCCCGAAGATGCTATCAACGAGCGCAAGGTCCGCACGTTGCGTCGTGTCGCTTCGGCATATATGGCATCTCGCAGAGTTCCGCTTGAACCGCGATTTTCAATGGTGGCCGTTGAAGTTGCCGGTAATGAGGTTGCGGAGATTCGCTTTATAGAGGATATTATCTGATGAGGTTGATAATTCAAAGATTATTACCTACCTTTGCGACGGCAAAATTCAGAGGATAAGATGTGGCTTTACAACATAGGCATCTGTATATATACGGCACTAATACGCTTGACGGCGTTGTGGTACCCGAAGGCTCGTCAGTGGTCGCAGGGACGCAAGGGCTTGTTTGAGGATATGCGTGCGCGTATATCCGACAAGGATAGGGTGCTGTGGCTGCACGCTGCATCTTTGGGCGAGTTTGAGCAGGGACGACCTATTATTGAGCGTATTCGCGAGGAGTACACTGACTACAAAATTTTGCTGACCTTCTTTTCGCCTTCGGGCTACGAGGTGCGTAAAGATTATGCGGGTGCCGACTATATCTTCTATCTCCCTGCCGACACACCATCAAATGTGCGTCGTTTCTTGGACTTGGCACATCCCGAGATTGTAATCTTTATGAAGAGCGAATTTTGGCTCAATATGCTCACCGAGTTGAATCGCCGAGGTGTGCGTACCTACCTTGCATCTGCAATTTTTAGGCGCAATTCGGTCTTCTTTAAGCCGTATGGTTGGCTTTGGCGTAGGGCGCTCAATGATTTTAGTGCGATATTTGTTCAAGATGAAAATTCGCGAGAGTTACTCGGCTCGCTTGGAATAGATAGAGTTGTTGTTGCGGGCGACACTCGATTTGATAGGGTTTTGGCAATCTCGGCTTCGGTGCGTGAAGTCCCTGTCGTTAAGGTATTTAAGGGCGAATCAAGGCTCTTTGTTGCCGGCTCAACGTGGGGCGCAGACGAGGAGTTGCTGCTCCCTCTTATAAATGAGAATCCCGATATAAAGTTTGTTGTTGCACCTCACGAGATGGAGGAGTCGCGCATCAACCGCTTTATGCAACGAGTTAAGGGTGGCGCGGTGCGCTATACTGCGTGCGGAACAGAGGTAAATGCCGACGCACAGGTGCTTATTTTGGACGTTGTCGGTATCCTTGCTTCGGTCTATAAATATGCCGACTGGGCATATATCGGAGGCGGCTTTGGCGCAGGTATTCACAATACATTGGAGGCTGCCACCTTCGGAGTGCCGATAGCCTTTGGTCTTCGTTATAAGAAGTTCAAGGAGGCTGTGGATATGGTCGCTCTCGGAGCCGCTTGCTCGGTTGCCGATACAGAGGCTTTGAAGGGGTGGTTTAACCCTCTGCGTGATGATGCCGAACACCTTGCAGAGGTGGGCAATATGGCACGCGACTACACCCTTAAAAATTGCGGAGCAACCGATAAGATTACAAAGTCTATCTTCGGATAAAGTCTGTATATGCACAAAATAAGAGATGCAGAAAATTTTTCTGCATCTCTTATTTTATAGGTAGTTGCGATTATTAGCGTAGCAACTTTGACAACGAGGAGATATTTTTCTCGTTGAGTAGTTGCTTGCCTTCGGCTGTGTAGGCGTAGTCAATGCGCTCGCTGAAATGCGACTCAACCTTATTGCGGACAACCTTCATCGTGCTATTGACCAAACCGTTCTGCTCGGTAAATGCCTCATCTACAATCGCCAATGCCGCAGGTAACCAGCGGTCAGGGAACTCCTCGCCAAACTCACCACCTGTACGGTATTTGCGAATTTCGGCATCAAGCAACTCCGCAGCCTTTGCAGCATCGTTACCAACCTCTCTGCGCAATGCCTCCTTGTTTGGCACTACAATCGCAATGGTGTATGGGTCTTGGTTGTTGTGCAGGATAATCTGGTCGATATATGGCGACTTATCTACCATAGCCTCCTCCATACCCTCCGGGCTGTACTTCTCGCCGTCGCTTGCAATCAGCAGACTCTTGAAGCGTCCCAAGACGTAGAGGAAACCATCTTTGCCCATATATCCCATATCTCCCGTATGAAGCCAACCATCAACAACGGTCTCGGCAGTTGCCGAAGGGTTTTTCCAGTAGCCCGCCATTACATTCTCGCCCTTGATGACGATTTCGCCCTTCTCGCCGAGTGGCATTTCGCGCCCCTCATCATCAAGAATCTTCAACTCCAAAGGCTGGATAACCATACCCGACGAGCCGAATCGGTGCTTGCCCTTGCCGAGAGAGTTTGCCGAGATAATAGGTGTTGCCTCCGACAAGCCGTAGCCCTGCAACATAGGCATACCTACGGCGTAGAAGAAACGCTGCAACTCCGAGTCAAGCAGTGCGCCACCACCGACGAAGAACTTGATGTTACCGCCAAAGCCCTCGCGTACCTTCTTGAATAGAACGGCATCAAACAGTGCCACAAGCGGTTTGAGGATAAAACGCCAACCCTTGCCCTTGGTGTAGCCATCTTGGTTGTATTCGTAGGCGACCTTCAATGCGAACTTGAAGAGCCTCTCCGCTGTTGGGCCCTGCTTGTGTATGGAGGTCTCGATGTTTTTGCGGAAGTTCTTTGCCAAAGCGGGTACTGATAGCAGAACGTGAGGCTTAACCTCGCGTATATTCAGAGGCACATTCTTCAATGTTTCAAGTGGTGTGCGACCTACTTGTGTTGTTGCAACCGAAGCACCGCAGGCAACCATAATATAGAAACCCGCCACGTGAGCAAAGCAGTGGTCAAGTGGCAAGATGATAAACATCGTATAGTCCGAAGGTATTGAAATACGCGTCAAAGCCTGCTCGACATTTGCCGTATAGTTGCGGTGTGTCAAGATGACGCCCTTCGGGTCGGCTGTTGTTCCGGAGGTGTAGGTGATTGTGGCATAGTCATCGTTTTGCACAGCGCGACCAATCTCCAAAAACTCCTCACGATGCTCTGCGAGGTGCTTCTCGCCCATAGCGTTCAACTCCGCAAGGCTGATTTCACCCTCTTCAAGTGCTATGTCGCCCCATACGATGATATGTTTAAGCAGAGGCAACTGCTTGCGGATAGAGCGAATCTTTGGGAGTTGGTTGCGCGAAACGAAGATGGCGCAGACATCTGCGTGACGCAGACGGAAAAGCAGGTCGTTTGCCTCCTCCAACTTTATGGATAATGGCACGCTGATAGCACCTGCATAGAGAAGTCCCAACTCCGATGTTATCCAAGCATTGCAACCCTCCGCCAAAATTGAGACGGTCTGCTTCGGATTGATACCGAGTGCCACCAAACCGGCACCTGTCTTTAAGGCTATCTCGCGAGTCTCGGCGTATGTAGTAGGCTCAAACTCTTTCGCGGTTTTTTCAAGCAGAAACGGCTTCTCGCCAAACTTTGTAACCGACTCTTCAAAGAGATCTATAATAGTTCTTTTTATCATAGTTTAATCCATTTTAAGTACTGCTAAAAATGCTGTCTGCGGCACCTGCACCTGACCAATCTGGCGCATACGCTTCTTTCCCGCCTTCTGCTTTTCGAGCAACTTACGCTTACGCGAGATATCGCCACCGTAGCACTTTGCCGTAACGTCCTTACGCACCGCCTTAACTGTTTCGCGAGCGATAATCTTCGCACCGATAGCCGCCTGAATAGCGATGTCGAACTGCTGGCGCGGTATCAACTCCTTCAACTTCTCGCACATCTTGCGACCAAAGTCGTAGGCGTGGTCGGCGTATATCAAAGATGAGAGCGCATCGACAGGGTCGCCATTCAACAAGATGTCCAACTTCGCCAACTTACTAACCTCGTAGCCCGTACGGTGGTAGTCAAACGAAGCGTAACCCTTCGAGATGCTCTTCAACTTATCGTAGAAGTCGAAGACAATCTCCGACAGTGGCATCTCAAAATTAACCTCTACACGGTCTTGCGTGATGTAGGTCTGATTTTTCAGAACTCCTCGCTTGTCAATACAGAGTTTCATCACCGGACCGAGGAAATCTGCCTTTGTGATAATCTGTGCAAGGATATATGGCTCTTCAATCTTATCAATTTTGGTAACCTCTGGCAGACCCGACGGGTTATGTACCTCGACAACATCTCCCATTGTGGTTGTAATCTTGTACGACACGTTTGGTACGGTTGTGATAACGTCCATATCAAACTCTCGGTAGAGTCGCTCCTGAATAATCTCCATATGCAACAATCCGAGGAAACCGCAACGGAAACCGAAGCCGAGAGCCAACGAACTCTCTGGCTCGAATGTCAGCGAAGCGTCATTCAGTTGCAACTTTTCGAGCGAGGCACGCAAATCTTCGTATTGGTCTGCCTCAACGGGATAGACACCCGCAAATACCATCGGCTTAACATCTTCAAAGCCCGCAATAGCCTCCGTACAAGGTTTTGCGACCGAAGTAATCGTATCGCCCACCTTCACATCTTTCGAGTCCTTGATACCCGAACAGATATATCCCACGTTGCCCGCCTTCAACTCGGCGCAAGGCTGCATCTTCAACTTCAAAACACCAATCTCGTCGGCATCGTACTCCTCGCCCGTATTGAAGAACTTAACGTGCTCGCCCTTCTTGATCGAGCCGTTGAAGATACGGAAGTAGGCGATAATGCCTCGGAATGGATTGAACACCGAGTCGAAAATCAGAGCCTGCAATGGCGCATTCTCATCGCCTTTCGGAGCAGGAACGCGACTTACAATCGCCTCCAAGACCTCCTCGACACCCTCGCCCGTCT
>JAFXHB010000085.1 GCA_017536605.1 Alistipes sp. | reverse complement strand
GGGACTTGAATGGAACAACAACTTTATGCTGACCGCAGGAATTATGTTCTTCCTTATGTTCTTGGTAGGTTGGCTGTCGGGTATGGGTTGGCCTCCTTGCGGACGCGTGATGTCGCATTGGTTCTCGACAAACGAGCGTTCCTTCAAGATGTCTATCTGGAACACGGCGCACAATATCGGTAACGGCTCACTCGGTTTGATTATCCCTGCCGGTGTTGTCCTCTTCTCTATGTTCGGTATTGACCAGACTTGGCGTGCTGCATTTATCGCCCCTTCGGTAATCGCACTCCTCTTTGCAGCGTTGTGCTGGTGGCTTATCCGCGACACCCCTGAATCGTGCGGTCTGCCTTCAATTGAGGATTATCGCAAGGACTACTCCGGCGCAAACGCAAAGAAGGGCGAGGAGGATAAAATTCCGTTCAAGACTCTGTTTGTAGATTATATCTTGAAAAATCCTGCATTGTGGCTTATCGGATTTGCCAATATCTTCGTCTATTTCATTCGCTACGGTATCGCTGACTGGTCGCCTATATACCTTCAAGAGGTTTGCAATATGTCCGACACGGATAGTTCGTTTGCATACACCATTCGTGAGTACGCAGGTATTATCGGCACAGTATTGTGCGGTTGGTTGTCATCTAAATTCTTCCAAGGTCGTTGCGCACCTGTAAACGTTATCTATATGATTCTCGTTGTGATAGGCGTATTGGCTTATTGGCAGGCATTGCCTCTCGCAGAGCTGCTCAACGTGGACGTGAAGTATATCATCTACGTCTCGTTGGCTCTTATCGGAGGTGCGATTTATGGACCTGTGGCTATGATTTCAATTCAGGCTATATCTATCGTGCCGAAGAATGCGGCGGGTACGGCTGCCGGCTTTATGGGCTTGCTCGGATATCTCATCGGAGATGCCCTGCTCTCAAAGGTCGCCTTCGGATATATCGCCGACAGCTCCCTCGGTTGGAACTTCACATTCCTCTGTTTCCTCTCTACCGGTATCCTCACCGCACTCATCTGTGCAATATCGTGGGGTAAGGAGAAGAAGATGTTTGCAGAGCGTATTAAGGCTGCACAAAACAAATAGTTTTATATAAAATATGTATAAATCGCTTGGCGAGTTTATTGCAAAGTTGGAGAGTGCCGGTGAGTTAATTCGCATCGGCACCCCCGTTTCGTCGGAGTTGGAGATTGCCGAGATTACCGACCGAATGGTCAAGAGCGAAGGTGGCGGCAAGGCTCTACTCTTTGAGAAGACAGATAAAAATTTCCCTGTATTGACCAATCTCTATGGCTCGGAGCGTCGTATGGCGATGGCTCTCGGCGTAGAGCAACTATCCGACATATCGGCACGTCTTGACGCTCTGGTCGGAACGGTTATCTCACCAAAAGAGAGTCTGATGGACAAGTTGCGTGTTCTGCCTCTACTGGGTGAAGCGTCAAAGTGGTTTCCGCAGAAGAGAGGCGGGCGAGGGGTTTGTCAGCAGGTTGTTCTCACAGGCGAAGATGCAAAACTCTCGCTACTCCCTATCTTGAAGTGCTGGCCTCACGATGGAGGGCGTTTTGTAACCCTCCCGATGGTACACACGATAGACCCTGATAGAGGCATACGGAATATGGGTATGTATCGTATGCAGGTCTTTGACGACCATACGACGGGTATGCATTGGCATCGCCACAAGACGGGCGCACGACACTACGAAGCCTACAAGGCGCGAGGCGAGAAGATGCCTGTATCGGTAGCCATCGGTGGCGATCCCGTATATGCCTACTCGGCAACCGCCCCACTACCCGATAACATTGACGAGTATCTCTTGGCGGGTTTGTTGCGCGAGAAGCCTGTAAAGTTGGTAAAGTGTATCACAAACGATATTTACGTTCCCGAAGATTGCGACTTTGTGATTGAGGGTTATGTCGATACCGCCGAGGAGAAGGTCTTGGAGGGAGATTTTGGCGACCACACGGGCTTCTACTCGTTGAAAGATTACTATCCGAAGTTCCACGTTACCGCCATTACACACCGACGCGATGCGATATACCCCGCAACCATCGTGGGTATTCCACCGCAGGAGGACGCCTATATCGCAATGGCTACCGAGCGAATTTTCCTCGCACCGATACGTCTTGTGATGCAGCCAGAGGTGGAGGATATGTATATGCCGTCGGCAGGTACGCAGCACAACATCACGATAATCTCAATGCGACAACTCTACGAGCGTCAAGCCTCAAAGGTGGCTCTCGGCTTGTGGGGTGCAGGGCAGATGATGTTTAACAAATATCTCCTGCTTACCCCTGCGCACACCGACATACGCTCTACAACGGAGATGGCGCAACTGCTGCGCAACTGCACGCCGACAGAGGCTGTGATACGTAGTAGCGGCATATATGACGTGCTTGACCACGCAACACCGACGTGCGGATATGGCGGAAAGGTAGCTCTGGACTTAACGAATGTTTCGCAGAGAGATTATACACCGTCGTTTGATAGCGACAAACTGCCTTCAGAGTGTTCGTTTAATGCCGATTTTGTAGAGAGGTGGAGTACGTTATTACTCTTTGCCGACAACGACTTACGCATAGATTATAAGGAGGTTGCAGAGGCTGCGAAGTGCAACTTCGTAGTCATATTTGACCGCAGAGCCGAGTCGCTCTCGGCAGAGGATTTGTTATGGCTTGGAGCCGCTAATACGGAGCCAAACCGAGATATTACGCTCTACGGCTCAACGCTTATCGCAGATGCCCGCGCGAAGCACAACACCGAAGGTGCGCCACACCGTTGGCCCAATGTTGTGGTTGCCGACCACGCCACCATAGAGTTGGTGGATAGACGATGGGCAGAGTATGGCATAGGGAACTTTATCGCCTCGCCTTCATTGCGATACGAGGCACTACTACTCTCCAATAAGGCTCAATGGTAAGATAGATGCTCTCCAAGCAACACATACGGGGTATTGTTTATTTAGCGGTTATTGTACTTGTCGTTGCTCTTGTTGCGATATTTGCGACTAAACGCCTACCAATAACGCTCAAAGTAGCAGATACGCCGAAGGTTGAGATGGCGACTGATACACTGTTTCGCTTTGACCCGAATACCGTAACATACGACGAACTCTGTATGTTAGGTGTTGATAAGCGGACAGCGGTAGGCATCATCAAGTATCGCAAGGCGGGCAAGGTGTTTGGCATTGCGGAGGAGTTTGCGTTGTGTTATGGAGTTAGCGACTCGCTCTTTCAGCGATTGCGCCCATACATCTACATCGGTGAGGAGTTCGCTACCAAGCCAAGACCTCATAGCGACACTCTCTCATACGGTAACGCTTGCAAAAAGAGTCGTTTTTCGCCACGCCCCTTTGAGAAGTTTATGATAGATACCGTCGGTGTAGAGTATCTGCGTCGCATCGGTTTCTCGACACGACAAGCCGAAGCCCTAATCAGGTATAGGGAGCGAGGAGGTGGTATCTTCTCAATGAATGAGTTGCGCGACTGCTTTGCCGTAAGCGAAGAGATGGCCGACTCGCTATCGCACTTCGTGATTTTGAGCGTTCGCGACCCGCACGAAGGGCTGATTGAAATCAACTCTGCCGACTCGGCAACTCTCCGTCGTGTGAGAGGTATAGGTTCGGTAACGGTAGTTGCGGTGATGCAATATCGGAAATTTCTCGGCGGTTTTGCCAAAAAGGAGCAGATTTCCGAGTTAAAATGCGTTACACCTGAAAATTTTAAGCAAATTTCCGAACAAATTTATTGCGATAGTTGCAAAATATCAAAAATAGATATTAACTTTGCACCCGCGTCCGAGTTTCAGTATCACCCATATATGACTCGGAGGGCAGTAAAACTGATTTTAGAAAAGAGAGAATCGAAAGGAGGTTGGAGCAGTATCGGAGAGATGATTGAAGATGGCATATTTTCAAAGGAGCAGGCAGAGTCCATTGCACCTTATCTTCTATTCGGTACCACACCGCAGAGTTTCGATTAACTATAATTTCAGGCTTGCCCCGGCAGATGGCGTAAAATCTGCTAATATAATTTTTGATTTCAAACATAAAAACAAGAGAATAACTATGATTATTATGCCAGTTAAAGAGGGCGAGAACATCGAGCGCGCTCTCAAAAAGTTTAAGCGTAAGTATGAGCGTACAGGTGTTTTGAAGGAACTTCGCGCTCGTCAGTACTTCACAAAGCCTTCAATTGCAAAGCGCGACAAGATGGCACACGCTATCTATGTTGAGCAGCTTCACCGCAAGGAGGAGGAGTAATCTTTCGCTGAACAATAAATTAGGGTGTCGTTATACGGCACCCTATTATTTTGGGTATCACCACCCTACTCTTCCGAAATAATTCTATTGACACACTCTATCACCATATCCAACTCAAAGCCGCGAGAGGCTCCAAAGCGAATAAGTTTCGTCCTCGCATCATAGTTACTCTTTGCTTTGATTGTCGGCAATTTGCGCGATAACAACTCCACGAGTCGCTCCTTCAAATCTACGGGCGAGAACATCGGCTCGGCAACCTCCTCAATAATCGCTTGGGAGATTCCCTTTCTTCGCAACGACATCTTTATTTTGTATGTGCCCCAGCCGCTTAAATTTATCTTTTCGCGTACATATAACTCGGTATAGCGTCTATCGTCAATAAAGCGATCTCGCTCCAAGCGTGCAAGCACCTTGTCTGCCTCTGCCCTCGGCACGCCCCACCGCTGCATAAGTCGCAGGGCATCGCCCGACGAGCGTTCCCCTCTGGCACATAGTCGCATCAGCGACTGCAAAGCCTCGTCGGCACTCTTTGTCTTTATCGTGTTGCCCATACTACTCTATCCTTCTCGTTTGCATCTTTAAGCACCTCACAACGGGTAAAACCACATCTCCTAATCTCGGCACACACCTCCGCGCCATACGCTTCGTAAATCTCAAACCACAACGAGCCTTCATCGCTCAACATCTTGCTGGCGTTCTCGGCAATGGAGCGATAGAAGCACAACGCATCATCGTCGGGAACAAAGAGCGCGTTATGCGGCTCATAATCAACAACATTGGCACGCATCTCCGATATGTCGCTCTGTGGAATATATGGCGGATTTGAGACTATAACATCAAATTCTCCGAGCGAAGTGAGGTCGCCCAAGGCATCTGCCTCAACGAAATTCACATTCACTCCTACGCTCTCGGCATTGCGCTTCGCTATCGCCAACGCCCTCGGCGAGATATCCACCGCAACGACCTCCGCCTCGGGCAGGTTATATGCCAATGCGATTGCGATTGCACCGCTACCCGTGCCGACATCAAGTATTCGGCTATTCGGCTTGGCGTGTTGCACCACATTATAGACCAACTCTTCGGTCTCGGGGCGCGGTATAAGCACGCCTTCGCCAACACCTAATCTCAACTCGCAGAACTCCGCCTCGCCAAGAATATACTGCACAGGTCGCCCCTGTTGCAGGTCGGAGATAATCTGTTCCAAGCCCTCAATACAACACTCCTCGTCGTAGCGCACCACAAGTTGCGAGAGGTCTATACCCAGATGGTGCTGAACAACCATTCGGGCAATAGAGGTAGCCTCGCGCTCATCGTACAAGGCGTTTATAGATGATTGAATATGGTGTATGGTATTGCGAATTGTCATCTTATTGAAGCGATAACTCTGCCAAGGCGATAGCAACAACTGCCTCCACGACAACCGCCGCACGCTTAACGATAGCAACATCGTGGCGACCTGAAATTTTCAGCGGTTGCACCTTGCCACTCTCAAAGTTGTAGGTCATCTGCTCGCGCGATATGCTTGGAGTAGGTTTTATGGCGACTCTGACAACAAGATTGTTGCCATTTGTTATACCGCCATTTATACCGCCCTCGTTATTTGTTGCGGTTGTTCCTCGTTCATCTATAATTGAGTCGTTGCGCTCCGAGCCACGAAGGCGTACGCCCTCAAAGCCACTACCAAACTCCACGCCCTTAACGGCAGGAACGGAGAACATCAGATGCGAAATAATGCTCTCTGCCGAGTCAAAGAATGGCTCGCCCAGACCAAATGGCACCCCTTGCGCCACACACTCCACAACGCCGCCGACAGAATCTCCACTCTTTATCGCCTCCTCAACAATAGAGTCAAACTCCTCCCTGTTACGTGAGCCTCCCAACTCGACAATATCTGTCGTAAATGATGTTGTTTGCAACATCTTCTTGGCTACGACACCCGCAGCAACAAGCAACAAGGTCATACGTCCGGAGAACTGTCCGCTTCCGCGCAGGTCCAACGCTGCACCATACTTGCGACGGGCAACAAGGTCTATATGCGAGGGGCGTGGGTGCTTTGCGAAGAGGTCGTAGTCCGAAGAGCGCGTATTCTTATTCTCAAAGACAATCTCTACAACGTCGCCATTCGTAAAGCCCCCATCAACGCCCGATACGATTGTCGGAACGTCGCTCTCGTGACGAGTGGTTGTACCCTTTGCACCCGCCTTACGACGAGATATATCGCACACAAAATCCTCAACCGAGAGTGCAACTCCCTGCGGAACACCGCCAACGCGTACCCCCATCTGTGGTGTGTGGGAGCCGCCCCATATCTCAATCTTGAATTTTGAGCCAAAGGTGTTGTGCATAACTACGCTCTTAATCTATCTATTACGGTGAAGAAGTCGGGATAACTCTTTGCGACGCACTCTGCATTGCGAATGGTTACGCCACCCTCGGAACGCAGTGCCGACACCGCCAAGGACATCGCCATACGGTGGTCGTTATGGCTATCAACCTCTGCCGAGCCAATCTCTCCGCCCACGATTTTCAAGGCGTCATCTTCAATACGCGCCTCAATACCGAGTTTCTCATACTCGCGCACAATCGCCTCTGCGCGATTGCACTCCTTATGTTCAAGGCGATGCACGCCATATATCACGCTCTCGCCCTCGGCTGCCGCAGCCAATGCCGCCAATGCAGGGAAGAGGTCGGGAGAGTTAGTTGCATCAAATTCAAAGGCTACAAGGTCGCGATGTTCAACCGTAATCGTATCGTCATCGCTCGTCAGCAAGGCTCCTGCTCGCACCAGCGCATCGCACACCGCGACATCGGCCTGCTTCGAGAGCATCGAGAGGTTTGTAAGGGTTATCTCGCCCGCAACGGCACCCGCTACCATAAGCATAGCCGCCGCGCTCCAATCGCCCTCAATATCTATCTTGCAAGGGGTGTAGTGCTGTCCGCCCTCAACGAAGAACTCCTCGTAGTCGTTATGCTCAATACGCACCCCGAAACGAGATGCCATATCTATTGTCATATCCAAGTATGGCTTTGACACCGCATTTGCCACCTGAATTGTTGTGTCCTCCTCAACCAAAGGCAACGCCATCAACAAGCCGGTCAAGAATTGAGATGACACAGAGGCATCAACCTCTATCTCGCCACCCTTCATCTTTCCGCACACCTCAATAGGTAGTCTGCCACCACCATCACGGATATCAACCCCAAGTTGGCGAAGTGGCTCTATCATCATATCCATCGGGCGGTACATCAAGGTACCTTCGCCCTGAATCGTAATCGGAGTGTCGCAAAGCGAGGCAATCGGCGTAAACATACGTGTAGCCAAGCCCGACTCGCCAACTTTAAGGATGTCGGTGCGCGGAGATAGTCCGCCCAAAATTTTCACGGTATGCTCGTCTATACGCTCAATGGTTGCGCCCAACGCCTCAATCGTACGGAGGGCAGAAAGGGTGTCGTCGCACAAATCCAGATTATGCAACTCCGACTCGCCCTCGGCAAGCAACGATGCCGCAAGGGCTCGCTGTGCATAACTCTTGGAGCAAGGCGGGGCTACCCTACCCGATATTGAGCCTTTTGAAATGGTCTTATCCATACGCTACTCCTTATCCTCCCTACTTGTTGGGCGACGCAACTCAAAGTTCTTGCCCAGATACACCTTTCGTACCATCTCGTCCTCTGCCAACTCCTCCGCAGTACCTGTTTTGAGGATTTTACCCTCGTAGAGCAGATAGGTGCGGTCGGTGATGGCGAGTGTCTCATCAACATTATGGTCGGTGATGATAACGCCTATATTCTTATTTTTAAGTGTTGCGACGATGCTCTGAATATCCTCTACTGCGATAGGGTCCACACCCGCAAACGGCTCGTCAAGCAGGATAAAAGAGGGGTTAATCGCGATCGCTCGTGCAATCTCGGTACGACGACGCTCTCCACCCGAGAGTTGATTACCCATACTCTTACGCACCTTCTGCAAACGGAACTCCTCAATCAGAGCCTCCGTGCGCTCACGCTGGTACTCCTTCGTATAGTTGGTCATTTCCAGCACCGAGCGGATATTATCCTCAACGCTCAAATGGCGGAATACCGAAGCCTCCTGCGCCAGATAACTCACACCAAGTTGCGCACGCTTATAGACCGGTAACTTCGTCAGTTCGTCTGTATGCCCATCGTCGTGTTCAAGGAAAATACGTCCCTCATTCGGCTTGATAAGTCCCACTATCATATAGAATGAGGTGGTCTTACCTGCTCCATTAGGTCCGAGCAGTCCGACAATCTCGCCCTGATTGACCTCAATCGAGACTTTATTAACTACGGTACGAGCCTTGTACTTCTTGACAAGATCGGTGGTGTATAGTCGCATAAGTAGAATTTTTTGAAAATAATTTTGTACAAAGTTATGATTTTTTCACAAATAATTTTTATCTTTGATTGGAATTTTGATGAAAAATCAACATTTACACTGTAAAAGAGAATGGCACAACCACTGACTGATAGAGTTTTACTGCACGAAAAGTTAAAGGAATACTTCGGCTTCGACTCCTTCAAAGGCAACCAAGAGGAGGTTATACTGAACCTACTCTCGGGGCGAGATACGTTTGTACTGATGCCGACAGGTGGAGGAAAATCACTTTGCTATCAGTTACCGGCGTTGATGATGGAGGGCGTTGCCATTGTAATATCTCCGCTCATCGCCTTGATGAAGAACCAAGTTGATGCGATGCGAACCTTCTCGGATAACTCCGGTATCGCACACTTCATCAACTCCTCTCTCGGAAGAAACGCCATTCAACAGGTGCGCGACGATGTGCTGGCAGGTAAGACCAAGTTACTCTACTTCGCACCCGAATCTCTAACAAAAGAGGACAACATCGCCTTTCTGCGTAAGATTAAAATCTCATTCTACGCGATTGACGAGGCGCACTGTATATCGGAGTGGGGACACGATTTCAGACCGGAGTATCGCCGCATCAGACCTATCATCAACGATATTGGACAGGCTCCGCTTATTACCCTTACCGCGACGGCAACGCCGAAGGTACAACTCGACATACAGAAGAATCTCGGTATGAGCGATGCGGCAGTCTTCAAGTCGTCGTTCAACCGTCCCAACCTATTCTACGAGTTGCGACCAAAGAACGAGCCTGACCGAGATATTATCCGATACATCAAACAGAACGAGGGCAAGAGTGGTATCATCTACTGCCTCTCACGTAAGAAGGTTGAGGAGTTGGCGGAGTTGCTTGTTGCCAACAACATCAAGGCTCTCCCTTACCACGCAGGTATGGACGCACAAACCCGTGCTGACAATCAAGACGCCTTCCTTATGGAGAAGGTTGATGTTATCGTTGCAACAATCGCGTTTGGTATGGGTATTGACAAGCCCGACGTTCGCTTCGTGATACACTACGACATACCGAAGTCGCTTGAAGGTTACTATCAGGAGACAGGACGCGCAGGACGTGATGGTGGCGAAGGACACTGCCTTACCTATTATAGTTATAAGGATATACAGAAACTCGAAAAATTTATGCAGGGCAAGCCTGTTGCCGAGCAGGAGATCGGAAAGTTGTTGCTGCTTGAAACGGAGTCCTATGCCGAGAGTTCTATGTGTCGCAGAAAGACTCTGCTCCACTACTTCGGAGAGAGTTATACGGCACAAAACTGCGGTGCTTGCGACAACTGTTGCAACCCTCGCCCACAGATAGATGCTACACAAGACCTCGTAAAGGTTTTGCAGGCATTGAAGAGCATTGGCGACAAGTTCAAGATAGACCACCTTGTATCTATATTTATAGGTAAGACCTCTGCCCAAATCAAGAGTTACGGACACAATAAGTTGGAGTGGTTCGGAAGCGGCAAGAGCAAGGGCGACAAGTATTGGTCGGCAGTGATACGTCAAGGTCTTATTATGGGGCTTATCGACAAGAACATCGAGAACTACGGACTCATATCCATAAATCAGCGTGGCGAGGCGTTTATCGCAAAGCCAACGTCGGTATTCGTATCAAAGGACCGCGACTACGACGAGGAGGAGCGCGAGATGGAGGCCTCAATGCCGAAGGGTGGCGGTGTTGCCGACGAGCAACTCTTCGCTATGCTCAAAGACCTCCGCAAGAAGGTGGCACAGAAGGAGGGCTTGCCACCATTCGTAATCTTCCAAGACCCTTCGTTGCAGGATATGGCTATTCAATACCCTATCTCTATTGAGGAGATGCAGAATATATCGGGTGTAGGTATAGGCAAGGCGAAGAAGTTTGGCGACGAATTTATAAAACTTATCAAGGCCTACGTTGAGGAGAACGAGATTATACGTCCACAGGATATGGTCGTAAAGTCGGTGGCAAACAAGGCGGGCAACAAGATATTTATCATTCAGTCTATTGACCGACAGATGGATTTTGAGGATATTGCTCGCGCCAAAGACCTCACCTTTGACGAGTTGCTCACCGAGATTGAGACAATCGTCAATTCGGGCACGAAGTTGAATATCCAATACTACCTCTCGGGCTATATGGACGAGGATAAAATTGAGGATATATATCTATATTTCAAGGAGGACGCCGAGAGCGACTCGCTCAAAGAGGCGATTGAGGAGTTGGGTGGCGACTACACCGAGGAGGAGATACGACTCGTGCGCATCAAGTTCCTCTGTGAGGTCGGCAACTAACAAAACGCCTCACACATTCAAGCAACATCTAAAACAATTATGGAGAATAAACTAAATGCCACAGCACGACTCTTGGAGGTTATGGATACGCTCCGCGAGAAGTGTCCGTGGGATAGAGAGCAGACTATACACTCACTACGCAACAACACAATTGAGGAGACCTTTGAGTTGGCCGATGCCATTACGGATAACGATATGGAGGGCATCAAAGAGGAGTTAGGCGATCTGTTTCTGCACATCGTATTCTACTCAAAGATTGCCGAAGAGCAGGGCGCGTTTAACCTTGCAGATGTGGCAAATGGCGTATGCGACAAACTTATCTATCGCCACCCGCACGTATATGGCGATGTTTTGGCGGAGTCGCCCGAAGAGGTTAAGCAGAATTGGGAGGCATTGAAACTTCGCAAGAAAGCCCGCAAGAGTGGCGTTTTGGGCGGCGTTCCGCGCTCGCTCCCCGCAACCGTAAAGGCGTTCCGCATAAGCGAGAAGGCGGCTGCCGTAGGCTTTGATTGGGAGTCGGCAGACGACGTATGGAAGAAGGTATATGAGGAGTTGAACGAGGTTGAAGCGGAGTTTAAGAGTGGCGACAAGGATAGGTTAGAGGCAGAATTTGGCGACCTGTTCTTCGCGCTCATAAACGCCTGTCGCAAGAGTGGCATTGACCCCGAGAATGCCTTGGAACGCACGAACAAGAAGTTTATTCAGCGTTTCAACCACCTCGAAAAGCGCGTTGCCGAGCAAGGAAAGATGGTGAGCGAAGCATCGCTTGACGAGTTGGAGGGGTATTGGCAAGAGGCGAAGCAATAAGAGAATGCAGAATGCAAAATTCAAAATTCAAAATTCAAAATTAGCTAATGGCTAATGGCTAATGGCAAAAAACGAACTATATGGCATATATAAAATCAGTTAGAAATCATACACCGGAGGTTGGCGAGGGAACTTTTGTTGCCGAAACCGCTGTTCTGATTGGCGATGTTACGGTTGGTAAGGACTCCTCCATCTGGTACAATGTGGTACTGCGTGGCGATGTGAACAAAATAACCATCGGAGATAGAACAAATATCCAAGACGGAACGGTTATTCACACCCTCTACGACAAGTCGCCAAAGCCTTCACAGACACATATCGGCAACGACGTGTCGGTAGGTCATAACGCGACCATTCACGGAGCAATTATTGAGGATAACTGCCTGATTGGTATGGGCTCAACAATCCTTGATAATGCCGTCGTGGCATCGGGTTGTATCATTGCGGCGAATGCGCTTGTTCTCTCAAACTCCAAGTTAGAGCCAAATTCGGTATATGCGGGTGTTCCTGCCAAGAAGGTCAAGGAGGTAACCCCCGAGCAGCGTGAGCAGATTATCAAGCGTATTGCCAACGACTACCGCCTCTACGCTTCGTGGTACGAGGAGTAGCGTAGCAATTGACAACGTATAACTCGGCACTTTTAACTAAAAAGTTAATGGCTAAATATGATTAAGCGATTAAAGAGCAGTTCTCCATATCTCGGCTATGTCTTTGTGGCGATAGCCGTCAGCCTTATTTGTAACTTCTCATATCTGCTACTACTCGTTTCAAATCAGACAGATATGGGTAATGTTCGTTCCGAAAGAAAGCGCAACAACGATGCAGTTCCTGTCATCGTGGAGGGTACTCTCTCGGTGAGTTCCGACGGCTTCGGATACCTGATTAGCGAGAGTGGCGACAGTGTCTATGTGGACCACCGCAGGCTCCATTGGCTAAACCTACACGAGGGCGACAAGTTGCAGGTTGAGGCATCAAAGCGAACAAACTTTGATGCTGCGCACCTCTATATGAGTCGCGTACTACAACTCGATGGCAAACCGTACGACTACGGCGCACTATATCGTGGCTCGGAGCAGTGGAACATACTCCTGTATCAGTTCGCATTCTACTTTGCCCTTGCATTCGTTTTGCTGTTGGTGATGAACTCAAAGGGGTGCGATGCTACGTGGCGACAGTTCCTTATCCGTGCAGCCATCTGCGTAGTTATAGCCTTTGCCACATACTTTGTTTCGCCTGTGCCACGAATGCACTCCGGCGAAGTTATCCCCGTATATCAGAGCCGACAACTCGTAGAGTTTGCCGTAGTATTGAAGGCCTGCTTTGTGCTGGCTGTGATAATTCTCTACTCACGCATCTACACCTTGACATATCGTGAGCAGCAGATATCTCTTGAAAATGAGATGCTACGCAACGAAAACCTCACCACGAAGTACAATATGTTGGCAAGTCAGATAAATCCGCACTTCCTCTTCAACTCGCTATCGTCGCTCTCAATGCTTGTACGCGAGAAGGACGAGGAGCGTGCGCTGAAATACATTGACCAGCTCTCCTACACGTTCCGCTATCTATCGCAAAATGGGGCAAACTCTACGTTTGTACCGTTGCGAGAGGAGATTGCCTTTGCCGAGGCATACTGTTATCTATTCAAGATTAGATATGCCGACAAAATCATATTTGACTTTGATATCACAGAGGAGTATTTTGACTATAAACTCCCCCCTATTTCACTACAACCGCTTATTGGTAATACCGTAAAGCACAACACGATAAGCAGCAAAAGCCTCTTCCGCGTACGTATCTATACCGAAGATGGATATCTTATTGTTTCAAACGAAAAGCGTCCTATGCTTGAACCTAATCCGGGCACAGGTGTAGGTCTTTCAAACCTCAATAGTCGTTATCAGTTGTTGCTCAACAGGGAGATTGAAATCATAGATAACGAGAAGGAGTTTACGGTACGCTTACCACTTGAAAAACCAAACGAATAGAGTTATGAGAGTTGCCATCATTGAAGACGAGACCGCTGCTGCGCAGAACCTATCTGCCATACTGCACAAAGTTGTACCCGGTATTGAAGTTGTTTCAACGATAGATACCGTAGTTGATAGCGTGGAGTTCTTCCGTTCTAATCCCGATATCGATATCGTCTTTATGGATATTCATCTTGCCGATGGAGCATCTTTCCGCATCTTTGACAACGTGGAGGTTACCACACCGATAATCTTCACTACGGCATACGACCAATATGCGATTGAGGCTTTCAAGGTAAATAGCATAGACTATCTGCTCAAACCGCTGAACGAAGCCGACGTAAAACGCGCTATTGACAAGTGGCAGCGACTCACATTAACAGACCGCACGGAGTATGCTTCGCGCGTCAAAGATGTTGCCCAAAACCGCCCTACGGAGCAGGTGTTTCTTGTCCATTTTCGCGATAAAATTATCCCGTTGCAGAGTTGCGACATCGCCTTCTTACACACTTTTAATGAGCGAGTTACGGCATACTGCTACAATGGGAGCAAGTATCCGATAGATCTTACACTTGAAGCCTTGCAGGCGAAGTTGCCGAAGGAGCTGTTCTTTCGTGCAAATCGCCAATTCATCATATCCCGCAAATCGGTAAAGGATATCTCCGTCTGGTTCGGCAGTCGTTTGTGTGCAAACCTGACAGTTGAGACCCCTGAACGCATCATTATTCCGAAGGCGAGAGTCCACGAATTTAAGGATTGGCTCATTTCAGCCGAATAATCGGGCGATTCACCCTACTATTTAGGTCATTTCACGACTTTTGATTGAATATAATTGAATTATATTCACTACCTTTGTGCGGCTTTCAGGGTGTCATTGACATTTGCAGAATGCCATAGCAGAGCAAACAAAATAATAACTACAATAATGAAGCGTTTTATCGTCTTTGTACTTACAACACTATTTGCGGTTTCGGCCTATGCCCAAACAGGCAAGGTCTCGTTCTCGCTTATTGACTCACAAACCAAGCAGGGCGTGATGGGTGCCGTAGTAGAACTCTACCCCACCGCAAAACCCGACAACAAGAAGTACTACACTTCGGGAGCCGAAGGTCGTGTCTCCATTTCGGGATTAACATACGGCTCATACACCATAGTAGCCTCGTTTATCGGCTATAAGGACGCTACCAAGCAGTTCCGTCTGTCGGGCGAGTCGCTCGCTCTCGGCAAGGTGCTGATGACCGAAGATGCGACACGCATTGAGACTGTCGTAAAGGAGGTTAAGGCGTTACGCACATCGCAGAATGGCGATACGTTGAGTTATAGCGCAGGAGCCTTCAAAGTATCGAATGATGCCGATGTGGAGGGTTTGTTGAAGAAGATGCCGGGCATCAACATCACCAACGGTGCAGTAGAGGCGCAAGGCGAAACTATCAAGAAGATATTTGTTGATGGCAAGGAGTTCTTCGGAGAGGATGTCAGCACCGCGATTAAGTCATTGCCGGCGCAAGCGGTAGATCGCGTGGAGGTATTCAACAAGTTGAGCGACAATGCCGAGTTCTCGGGTATGGACGATGGTGAGGGCTACAAGGCTATCAACATCGTTACCAAGTCAAATATGCGCCAAGGTCAGTTCGGTAAGATATACGCCGGATACGGCTACGAGCCAAACTCCGACGATGAGTTGGCGAAGGGACACAAGTGGATTATCGGCGGTAATGTAAACTTCTTCCACGACGACTCGCGTGTGTCGTTAATCGGTCTGTTCAACAATGTCAATCAGCAGAACTTCTCGTTTGAGGATATCTTGGGCGTAAGTGGCTCAACAGGTGGTCGTGGCTCACGTCGTCAGGTAGGCTCCTATATGGTGCGTCCGCAAAATGGCATCGCTCTCGTAAATTCGGTGGGTGCAAACTACTCCGATGAGTGGGGACGCAAGAAGAATGTCAAGTTCCAAGGCTCGCTCTTCTTCAACCACACCGATACGGACAACAACTCCCGCACCGAGAAGTGGTACGAGGCCCCTATGCCTATCGGTTATTCGTGGCAGCAGGGCATCTCCAACAATGTCAATTACAATGCTCGTTTCAACGCTCGCCTTGACTGGAAGATATCGCGCAATGTGTCGTTGATGTCGCGCACCTATTTCTCATATCAGGGATATAATCCGAAATCGAACTCGGAGGGCTATACAATAGGCGAGAATGATACGGCAGAGGAGATGATTGACGCATCGCATCAGCCTCTCACATACACAAACAATTATAGTTGGAGTCAGCAGCACGGCTACTACTTCAACGAGTTCTTGCAGTTGCGCTCCAAACTCGGCAAGCCGGGCAGAACGCTCACTGTTGATGGTCGTTTCTCATATCAGAATAACGAGCGCACACAGCGTACAGCCGCCAACGATGCGAATGGTATCCCATACAACGACTCGGACTACCAAACCGAGTATGACAACTACTTTGGCGACGGTAAGTCGTGGCAGGATATGATTAACAACCCTGCACTCTACTCGCCTATCTACCAATATATCCATCGTCCAAGCGAGGAGTATGGCGTGCGTGCAAGTTTGACCTACAACGAGCCTGTAAGCCAATATGCGCAAATCTCGCTCCAATACCGTATGTTCTATGAGCAGGAGATGAACGACAAACAGGCGTTCTATACCAATGATAAGTGGGGCGACCAAGTTGTCAATCCAAATATGACACAGCAGTTTAGAAGTGGTTTCTGGACACATCGTGTCGGCCCGGGCTTCCGCTATGCAAAGAACCGAAATACGGTGGTCATAAATCTGCAATATCAGCGTTCGGAACTCGATGGTAACATCGTTGGGCAAGCACAAACGGACGAGATTCGTCGCCACTACAACAACTTCTCCTACTTTGCGATGACCAATCTCGCCTTCAACAAGGAGAATACGTTGCGTATCTTCCTCCGCTCGTGGACCGACAACCCTTCCGTTACGCAGTTGCAGAATATATTTGATGTGTCAAACCCTCAATATATGAGCGTGGGTAACCGCGAACTTAACCCCGCTTTCGTACACCACTTCTCTGCCCACTACAACCTCTCAAAGGTGGATAAGGGTATAACCTTTATGTGGATGTTCAATGCGCAGTTGCAGCAAGACTATATCTCAACATCTATATTCAACAATAACAAGGGTTGGGACTTGCCTGATGGCTACGGCATACCAAAAGACCAGAATGGCGACGCCTACAAGCCGACACAGATTACTTCGTACGAGAATTTGAAGGGCTACACCTTCTTGCGTACCCACGTAGCACTCGGTCTGCCACTGTCGTTTATGAAGTGTAACCTCAATATCAAGGGCGGTGTATCGTATAACCGCACACCTTCGGCATACTACAATGGTACAACAGCCGATGAGGTCTTGGCAAATATGTTTGACCACACCAAGCCAGACGAGGAGCGTTTCCGTCGTAATCTCGCCAATAATATCAACTACGATGCAGGCGTTACGCTCGGAAGTAATATATCTGAAAACCTCGACTTCACCATTTCGTGGAACGGAACATACTCACAGGCTTGGAATACTATCGGTCAGACCGCAAAGAACAACTACTTCAACCACTCGGTAAATGGAAATGTGAAGTGGACCTTCTTGAAGCGTATGACATTAACAGCTGCCGTGTCGTATGTTCAGTACAAGGGTATCACAACCAAGTACAACGAGGACTACGTACTCTGCAACGTCTATCTCGGCTGCAAGGTATTCAAGAATAAGAGAGGTGAGATTCAGATTGGTGTAAATGATATCTTTGACCAGAACACATCTTTCGCCCGCACCACAGGTTCCGGATATACGCAGAATGCGTGGAACAGTTGTATCGGACGCTACTACTCGGTACAGTTCGTATATAACCTTCGCCACTTCGGCAAGAAGGGTTCAACAGCAATATCCGACTACGGCTACAAGGAGTCAAAGGGCTCGGTAGGTGTAAATCGTGGCACCTCGTCAGGCGGTTGGGGCTGGAGAAGATAGTAACACTCGTAAATAGATAATAAAGAGCCTGTCTAACAAGTTTTTTTTTAGACAGGCTCTTTATTATTTGCATCGTAAGATTATCAACGATATCTCGGGCGGTGCGCCGATGCGAATATGAAAACCAACGCTACCCACGCCATCTGTTATGTATAAATGGCTATTTTGCGCCTTATACAGCCCACTCCACTCCTTATACATAAACTGGGCAGGAGAGAACTTAAAGTCGCCTATATGCCCCTTTATTTGCATTGAATGTACGTGGCCAGACAAGACCAAATCTCCATAGCCGAGCGACGAGACCTTACGCCACACCTGCGGCATATGCGATACGGTGATATTAAACTTGTCGTACGGAACTCGTTCGTAGATAGGTCCTAAATCAAGCGAGTCTGCCACGTTTGCAGAGTGGCGATACTCCAACAACTCACGCGAAAAGCCTATTCCCGTAAGCGTTAAGGTATCTTTTTCTCGCACTAAATACTCTGTTTTATCGTCAATCATACGCCACCCCATCGCCTCGATACGCTCCTTCAAAAGGCGGGTATTCTCCTCTATCGGCAAGAGCGTTGTATCCCGAACATATACCCCCGTATCGTGGTTTCCAAGCACCGCTACAACGCCATCGCGAGCCTCTATTCGGCTCAAAATATCGGCTATCTGCGGTCTTAACTCGTCGTACTTCACATTGACCAAATCGCCGCCAAAAACAACCAAATCGGCATCAAGGGCATTGACCTTATCAACGAGCAGTCTGCACATCTTCTCCTCGTCAATCATCGCCCCGAAATGGGTGTCCGAAAAGAGGGCAATACGATAGCCGTCAAAGACCTCCGGAAGGCGTGAAGATACAACCGCCACCTCCTTAACTGTCAAATCTTTACGTGTATGGAAGATGCCGACCAATGCAACGCTTAATGCCGCTACACAAAGCGCACCTCCAACCGCCCAAGCCACGACACGATTTTTAATAAGCAGTACGCCCGCGTAGAGGGCAAGGCGTGAGAGTGCGAGAGTGGTGTATATGGTGAGTAGCCACATCGTCGGTACCATATTCGGCATATCGCACAATCGCATAATTACGAGTGCTATATATGGCAATATATTCATCGCCACAAGAGCCACTGCAACCACCAATTTTACCCACGAATAGCGAAGACCGACACATCGTTTATACGCCAACCAATCTGCCCAAATAACAAGCAGAGAGAGGGCAAAAATAATCGCTACAAACATACCGTTTTACTTGCGTTTAGGATTCTTCGGGAACCACCCTTTGCGGACTCTCTCACGTTGGTCAAACAACTCCTTGATGCTCCAAAAAGAGGAGGCTCCGACAACCGCCAAAAGCGTTGACCATAAGACATTTGCCACAAGCAACGAGGCGATGATGGTTACTACTCCCGCGATGGCAAAAACCCACCAACACTTCACTCCGAAATAGTATTCTCCTTTGATAACAAGAGGGTGAAACAACCCGATAATAAAGAAGGTTGCGACACCAATGATTATTCCTGTAAAATAGATCTCCATAATGCCATATTTTTGCGACAAATATAGATAAAAATGGCGACACTGATACCAGCATCGCCAAAAAACGAACTTAAATTAACTACCGTAAAGCCTATTTTGCTGCCGGCTGTTGAGCATTGGCATACTTCACGATTTTGTGCGCCTCACGCGAGATACGCTGATCCACACGATACAACTTCTCGATTTGGAGAGGCTCGATAACTTCCGCAAAGATAAGCAGATAGCGTTGCTTCACCGTAGCGGTAGTAACCTGATTTGCGAGGCGAGCCGAAATAACTTTTAACGCGTTCTCGTTGGTTATATTCTCCCTCTTCACGCGAGAGTCGCGGTTGGTTACTCGCTGTACCTCCTTGCGGAACTCACGATAGATAGGGTCAAACTTCACGAGTTGCTCGTCGGTGAGTTTCAACTCCTCTTTCAACATCTGCAAACGAGTCTGCATCATCTGCTCACGACGAGCCTTTGAAGCGGCACGCTGCTCCTCGGTCATCTGTGGCTTCTGCTGTGCCATCACGTCCTGTGCAAACATCGTGGCAACAACCACCATCAAAACAAGAATCTTTTTCATAACATTTTAGTTTTTAGGGTTTTACAATTAGTTTACAGTTGATTTTCTTCTTCGGCATAGTAGATTACATCTGCCGTCATATCATTCACTACGTCAAGAGGTGCTTGGTGCATCTCTGCCACGAATGCCTCAAAGTCCATCTTCTGCGAGTCGATGTAGAAGAATAGAGCCAAGGCCAATGTCGCAGCAATCGTCAGCGTTGAAAACACCCAACGGAGAGCGTAGTGTCGGTGCGTTGGTGCCGGCGTAGGGTTTGCAGCCTCGCGCACCGCCATCTTTGCGCGATATTTCGCTCGCTCAATGGCTCCCTCTTCAATTCTGTATGGCATCTGTTTCATCATAATTCTATCGTTGTTATCTGCTCTTTTATCCTCTTTGTTGCGTAGTGGTAGTTGGTCTTTAAGGTTGATACGCTGTCGCCCGTTATCTCGGAGATTTGCTCAAATGGCAACTCGTCGTAGTAGCGCATATTGAAGACCAAACGTTGCTTCGTCGGAAGTGCAAGTATCGCCCTCTGCAATCGCACAAGTGTCTCGTCTGCCGAAGGGTCGCTCTCGTGCTCGTAGGTGGCAATCAGGTCACCGCGCACCGAGTCTATTGAAGCAAAGATATTGCGCTTACGTCGCTGTAATGCCTTCAATGCCAACGAAGTAGCAATTTTATACAACCACGCTTTCAAAGAACTCTCGGTGTCGCCTCTGAACTGTTCTCGCAGGAGATATGCTCGCACAAAGGTGTCTTGCAAGAGGTCCTCTGCCTCTTCGTGTTGTACGACGATTCTTCGGAGATGCCAATAGAGCCTATCTCCATACTGCTCTATGAGCAGGTCAAAACACCCTACGCCACCCTCTCTCAAATCTGTCGCAACATTCGCACTCTGCTCTCTCTGCATTGCTCAACCGATTTCACTTTATAAGATACACGTTCCGTTGAAAAGTTAAATCAACTATGACAAAATTAGTGTTTTTTATTGAAAAACGCGACATTTCACACCCCTTTTTCGCCATTTTTCTTTGGTGAGTAATTTTTTTTTACTATCTTTGCGCGTATTTACAATACGCACACAAACGAAATAACTAAATCATAAACAATTTAATTTTAACTAACAATCAAAACAATGAAAAATTTAACAAAAATTTTCATGGCGGTTATTCTTCTCGCGGGCGCGGTAGCGTGCGTGCAGGACAAGACCGTTGACGAGGTTGGTGCATTTCAGCCAACCACGTACATTACGATTTCGTTAGAGGACGCCAACAAGACATCGCTTGGCGAGAAGACAGAGGAGGGTTTCTACCCTCTCTACTGGTCAAAGGGCGATCAGGTGTCAATTAACGGTATCGCTTCGGCTGCGCTTGCAGACGTAGAGGAGAATGCTGTTGAAGGTCTTTTCGAGTTCACCAGCAGCTTGGAGAAGCCTTACAAGGCATCTTATCCTGCAACAGAGGCAGGCAAGGTTCTCTTCGCAACACACCAGACTTACAAGTCGGGCACATTCAGTTCGGGTGCTGCTGCGATGTATGGCGAGAGCAGTGAACTCACGCTCGCAATGAAGCACGT
>JAFXHB010000084.1 GCA_017536605.1 Alistipes sp. | reverse complement strand
TATCCAACTGCTTCGTGGTTACGCCCGGTTTAATGTGGCGACCAACCTCGGCAAGCGTCTTACTTACCAAAAGGTTGTTCTCACGGAGCAACTCGATCTCTTCTTCTGTCTTTATGAATATCATCTATAACTCTTTTTCCGTTGGCTCTTAGTGGCGACCCTGAATACGTCCGGTCTTCATAAGACCATCATAGTGACGATTCAAAAGGTAGCCCTCTACCTTCTGTAGAGTATCAAGAACAACACCCACCATAATCAGCAACGATGTACCTCCGTAGAAGTATGCAAAAGCCTGCTGAATATCCAAGCCTGTGATAGCCAATGCCGGCAAAATCGACACGATAGCCAAGAAAATTGAGCCCGGAAGTGTGATTCTTGTCAAGATGGCGTCGATATACGACATAGTCGCCTTGCCCGGCTTAACGCCCGGAATAAAGCCACCATTGCGCTTCATATCGTCAGCCATCTGCTGAGGGTTGATGATAATCGCTGTATAGAAGAACGTAAACAGGATTACCAACACTGCAAGTGTAACATTGTACCACACGCTGGTCTGCGAAGCAAATGCGCTCGCAAACTTTGGTGCGATGTTCACAAACAACATAGGGATAAACATCAGTGCCTGTGCAAAGATGATAGGCATCACATTTGCCGCATTCATCTTCAAAGGAATGTACTGACGAACACCTCCGTACTGCTTGTTACCAATGATACGCTTTGCATACTGTACAGGCACCTTGCGGACAGCCTGCACCACTGCAATTGTTCCCATAATTACCAAGAAGAGCAGTACCAACTCGATGACAATCATCATCAGAGAGCCTGTATCACTCATCAAACGAGTGTTGAGCTCCTGCAACAAGGCTTGTGGAAGACGAGCCACAATACCAATCATAATTATCAAAGAGACACCGTTTCCGATACCTTTGTCGGTAATCTTCTCGCCGAGCCATACGACAAACATAGTGCCGGCTGTCAAGACTATCATCGCAAAGATTGTGAACCACCAATCTGTACCAATGGTGAATACACTCGGCTGGTACATCTTATCAACCGAACCATAGAGGTTTGCCATATATGCATAGCCCTGCAATATGAGTACACCGATGGTCAAGAAGCGTGTCCACTGATTCATCTTGCGACGACCGCTCTCACCCTCCTTCATCACCTTCTGAACGGCAGGAACCATCATACCGAGCAGCTGGATAATGATAGAGGCGGTAATGTATGGCATAACTCCGAGTGCAAAGATTGACGCATTGGCAAATGCACCACCAGAGAATACGTTAAGCAGACCCAAGAGGGAACCTGCACTTGTCTGGCTTGCCAACGAAGATGCTTCAAGCAAAGCATTAGGGTCAATGCCCGGAATTACCACATAACAACCCAAACGATATATCAAGATCAAGAGGATAGTGTAGCCGATACGCTTACGCAACTCCTCAATCTTGTATATATTTTTGAGTGTTTCGATAAACTTTTTCATTCTTTTTAGGTTTTAGCCTGATTTACAACTTTACGATGCTACCACCAGCAGCAACAATAGCAGCCTCTGCGCTCTTTGAGAAAGCGTGTGCTGTTACGGTCAATGCTACGGTCAATGCACCATTACCCAATACCTTCACACGGTCGTTGCCCGATACGAATCCGGCTGCTACCAGAGTGTCGATATTTACCTCCTTCAAGCCACTCTTGGTTGCGAGAGTGTCAAGAGTTGAAAGGTTGATTGGCTTAAACTCTACTCTTTTCAAATTCGTGAAACCAAACTTTGGAAGACGACGCTGCAATGGCATCTGACCTCCCTCAAAGCCCAACTTACGCGAATATCCGGAACGCGACTGCGCACCCTTATTACCACGAGTCGAGTAGCCTCCGTGGCCCGAACCGGCACCACGACCTACACGCTTATCGTGATGAGTCGAACCCTTTGCGGGTTTAAGATTATTGAGTTCCATCTACTATTCCTCCTTCTTTGTCTTTGTTACTTTCTTTGCGGCAGGCTTCTTCTCTGCTGCGTCAGCCTTCTTTGCAGGGGCCTTCTTTGCAGGAGCCTTCTTTACAGGAGCTGTCTCCTCTGCTACCGGAGCCTCAACCTTTACGGTCTTCTTTGCAGGAGCCTTCTCCTCTACTACCTCAACCTTTACCAAGTGCTTCACACGGGTAATCATACCCTTGATGATTGCCGAGTCGCTGTGCGATACGGTCTGGTTAATCTTGTGAAGTCCGAGTGCATCGAGGTTCTTGCACTGCTGCGCAGTAGAACCGATGCGGCTTTTAATCTGTGTAATTTTCAATGTTGCCATAGTTCTTCCTTAAAATTAACCGTTAAACACCTGATTAAGCGAAATTCCACGAATCTTCGCAACGCTGTAAGCATCACGCAACTCGCAGAGTGCGCCAATAGTTGCCTTCACGAGGTTGTGAGGGTTTGACGAACCCTTGCTCTTCGCAAGCACGTTCTTAACACCTACCGACTCCAATACGGCACGCATCGCACCACCGGCGATGATACCGGTACCCGGAGCAGCCGGACGAATCATAACCTCTGAACCACCAAAACGCAACTCCTGCTTGTGAGGAATTGTTCCGTTGATGATTGGAACTTGGATCAAGTTCTTCTTTGCATCTTCAACTCCCTTCGCGATAGCGGCAGCAACCTCCGATGCCTTACCGAGGCCGTAGCCTACAACACCGTTCTCGTTACCTACTACTACAATTGCAGAGAAGCTGAATGTACGACCACCCTTTGTAACCTTTGTTACACGGTTGATGCCAACGAGTCGCTCTTTCAACTCGCCAAGGTCGCCTGTGTGTACTCTCTTTACATCTGTATTTGCCATATCGCTTCCTAGAATTTAAGACCGCCCTCACGAGCAGCATCTGCCAACATTTTAACTCGTCCGTGATAGAGGTAACCGTTACGGTCAAACGATACCGCAGAGATACCCTTCTCGATTGCCTTCTTGGCAGCCAATGCGCCTACCAATGCAGCAACCTCACACTTATTCTTTCCGGCTGCCTCGGCTGCCAACTCCAACGACGAAGCGGCTACCAAAGTAACGCCAGCAAGGTCGTCGATAAACTGTACATAGATCTGCTTGTTGCTACGGAATACAGTCATACGAGGACGCTCAGATGTACCGCTTACGACCTTGCGTATGCGCATCTTGATTCTCTCTCTTCTTTCAATTTTATTCAAAGCCATAACTTATCCTCCTTTATTATTTAGCATTAGCAGACTTACCAGCCTTACGACGGATTACCTCACCTACGAACTTAATACCCTTACCCTTGTATGGCTCAGGCTTACGCAATGAGCGGAGTTTTGCAGCAACTTGACCAATAAGCTGCTTGTCTGCACTCTTCAATGTAACGATTGGAGCACCCTTCTTCTCGGTTACGGCGGTTGCTGTTACCTCCTTCGGGAGCTTGAAGTATGTGTCGTGCGAGTAGCCGAGGCTCATTTCGAGAACATCTCCCTTAACCTCTGCCTTGAAACCGACACCAACCAACTCTTGCTTAATCTCATAGCCCTTCGATACACCAACAACCATATTGTTGATGAGCGCACGATAAAGACCGTGCAAAGAGCGATGACGCGGTTGATTTGTAGGGCGAGTGACAATCACTGCAGGAACCTCCGCACCGCTCTCCTTCGAGATTGCTGTACCGACCTCAACAGTAATATCTGAATCAACCTTCTGACTCAGTGTCCCAAGTGGCCCTTTCACGCTTACCGTGTTATCTGGTGCGACAGTTACCTCAACACCAGCAGGTAAGATTACAGGTAATTTACCAATTCTTGACATTTTGTTTTGGTTTTAATTGTTAATAAATGTAGCACAATACCTCGCCACCAACATTCTCACGAACAGCGTGTGCGCCCGTCATAATGCCCTTTGAGGTTGATACGATAGCTGTACCCAAACCGTTGATTACTCGTGGCATATCAGCAACCGACGAATACTGACGCAAACCCGGACGTGATACACGCTTCAAATCCTTGATAGCATTTACCTTACCGGTAGCATCCCATTTGAGTGCAATCTTGATGATTGGGTGTCCCTTCTCATCCTTGTCAAACTTGTAAGCAAGGATGTAACCCTGCTCGAAGAGAATTCGAGTGATGGCCTCTTTAATTTTTGAGCCAGGAGCTACAACCACCTTGTGGTTGGCTTTCACTGCGTTTCTAATTCTCGTCAAAAAATCCGCAATTGGATCTGTCATAACTGTAAAGAAT
>JAFXHB010000083.1 GCA_017536605.1 Alistipes sp. | reverse complement strand
CCACAAAGATACGTCCAAGCACCCCCTTCGGCTCCTCACGCGAGAGTGCTACACCCCCATTTGACCAGACATCGCATACTCCGCGAAAGGCTCGCGCCACAAGTCGCGTATGTTGCAACGACACATCGGGCAACACCACATATCTATACTCGTCAAAGGTCTTTGGCGTGGGTGCAAACTCCGCCTTGCGCTCCTCGTATGGATACTCCACCTCGCCGAGCGACACCGCCACAGCCGAGAGGCGAGCCGAGCCACCGTCAAGGTAGATATTGACCTCCTTCGCCTCACCCGCAAGCGATACGCACTCCACGCGACAATCTCCAAACAGACGGAACGCCTCCTCCACGTCAAACATCGGCGAACACTTCACACAGACGCGGTCTGCCTTTTCGCGAATCTGCGGCATCAGAGCGACGATATTCGGCGAACACTCCTCCAAGCGCACCATCTTCTCCCCCGACGCACCCCTGCGGTCAGGGTCCACAAAGCACCAATCAAAGTGGCGGTCGCACTTGGCAAGATACTCCTCTGCCGAGGTGCAGACAACCTCTATATTCTCAATGCCCAAACGCTTGAAATTCTCCCTTGCAACGCTCGCCACAACCTCATCTCGCTCAATGGACACCACACTCTTGAAGTGGTGCGACAGAGCGACGCTATCCACACCCAAGCCACACGTCAAGTCCAAGACCGAATCACCACTCAATGGCTTACGCAGGGCGCACTCCTCGCTTGATGACTGCTCGTATGCTCGTGGAGGCAGTATTGCACGACAGGCGTAGTAGGAGGGGAGTTTTTTTCTGGCACGCTGCAAGCGTTTCACCTGCGTAGCCACCACCGCCGCGTGAGATACGCCCTTTGCAAGGGCAATATCTATCGGGTTGCGGTCGATATTCTGCTCTATCAACCTACGCGCCTCCTCGCCAAGGAGAAATTCCAACTCTTCACTGCCTATCATAGTGCAAAGGTACTAATAATCCGCAATTTCTGAACGCCTCTCGCGCTTTATTGACCAAACAAATAGGGTTATTGCTGCAAATACAAGATATATTACCCACACGAGCCACTCCGGCATCTTATACTCAAAGTATCCCCACGGAAGCGACTGCACCCACTCCACAATCGTATTTTGCAGATGCGCGACACCCTCCGTAAGGCTCGCCACGACAGGTATCGGAATCAACATCGTAAAAACGCCTGCCACAACCAACACATTAGCCAGAGCAATCACTATCGGGTTGATTATCACACCAATAAGCGACACGATGCCAAAACTCTCCGACACAATCGGGAGGGTTGCTACTGTGGAAGATACACCAACCAATAGCACCGCCACAACACCATTTACCAAGCGGTAAGGAGTCCTCAACAACCGACAGGCAGGGACTGCCCAAAGGAGTATGCCCGCAACTGCCAAGAAGGAGAGTTGAAACGAGATGTCAAATATAAGGTGTGTATCAAACATCGCCATAATAAGGGCTGTGCCGGCGAGTACATTCAACGATAGATAGCGATAGGGCGAAGAGAGGGCTATCTGCAAGAGCGAAAACATCACCGCAGCGCGTATCGCACTCGGAGGTGCGCCACACAACACCACATACAACCAAATCAGCAAAATAGCCAATACCGACCTCGCCACCTTACCGTATGTGAGGAGCAACAGCGGCAATAACAAGATATTTATCAGCATAAAGACAATGCCTATATGGAGTCCCGACACCGCCAAGAGGTGCGAAGCACCCGACAGGGCATACTTCTCGCGCAAGGCGGTATCTATCTCACCACGATAACCCGTAACCATCGCCAACACCACAGCCCGCGCATCGCCCGCAGGTATCTGCTCACGTAGTCGCTCCGTAGCCCAATCGTGCAACGAGGTGTAGCGGGCAGGCGTAAGCGTAAAGTGCTGTTGTGGGTAGATGGTTGTAGCACCTACAAAACCCCTGTGGTGCATCAGTTCGGCATACGCCCTGCGCTCCTCGCGGAAGGGGCGAATCTTCTGCCGTAGAGAGATGCGGTCCCGCGCCGTAAGGGTTGTTGCCGAGTCGCACCACACCACAACCATACGTCCCACAAGCGAGGGCTCTTCACACTCGCAGATGGTCGCCTCCGCACCTGCATAGTCGCCACGCACCGTCGTTGAGCGCGTGATTTTGAGCGTCATATCCAGCGGACGATTGTACGGCACCTCTCCCACATAGGAGAGCGAGTGCAGTGTTACACCAAGCGACACAACCAATATCGCAACCGCCAACCTCTGCCACATACCACGAACAAACAGCACTCCAAGAAGCGATGATAGCACTATCGTTATACACAGCCACATCGGCAGGCAGATATATTCAGCAAAAGAGATACCGAGGGCAAATAGCAACATCACTATCGCCATCGGTATCTCTGCAATACGATTTCGTAGATTCTCCAATATACGCCTCATAACTACCACAAAGATAGTTAAATTTAGCATAATTATACTAATTTAGGAGTTATCTACTTTGGTGCATCATAACAATTATTGGTTACTTGTTCTTGAATGTAACATGTGCATCTCCTCCTTCAATTACTATACTCATTGAGCCAATGGCACTTACTTCATATGAGGCTTTTTTCCATGTATCTGCTCCTGCGTGCTCATTATCCCAATACCATTCCAATTTCACTATTGAGCCTTCTGGAACTTTATATCTACCAATTGAATTGTACTCTTTTCCATTGTAGGTAACTTTTAAATCTTTATACTTGAAAATATAGTAATCCTCATAGTCATACTCGATAGTTACCCAAGAGTTACCGAATAAGCTATATTTGTCGCAACTCGTTGCAGTGAGTGCAAATAAGCATATAAATATGTACAATATCTTTCTCATAACATATACCTTACTTTTATTTAACATTCAAGACACTTGGTCTTTGATGTGGCTCTTGGAAATAAGGGTTAGAATACCAAGTATTAGTCTCTATATTCCTAAAATTTTTGTATTTGGCTGGATAGCCAGTGAGAGTAATAGACTTGATTTTCTTTCTCGAATTATACTTGATTTGAGTTTCAAGTCCGACCAACACATCTGCATTACCATTGGTCATCAACGCTTCTCGAATGGCTGTGTTGATTACATTGCCATCACCGCCATTCTTCACAACCTTTGTCGGAATATAGGCATAGGTAATTCTTGTACTTGCAATGTCTAAATCGGCAATAACCGGCACAGCATACGGAGTACTTACGCTGAAACTACGGTAAGTGGCAGAATTCTTCAATGTGCCACACGATGCAACAGAGATTGCAACAACTACTAATAAAAATAGTTTTTTCATAATAAATGAATTTTTTGTTTGCCCACCAACCCCAAAAGGGCGTTTATAAAAACAAAGAAAGTGTGAGGTCGTTCGTTTATCTGATAACAGGCATTTGGCGTGGCCCACAAGTAAATAAACAATACCCCACACCGAATGGTATATAGAAAAGAATATACCAAATACGGTGGTGAGTGTTTTATTGCTTATCCTTACTTGTACAAAATCGCCAAATTTCGTTATCAAGGATTAGCGAAACACTTTCACTAATATATGTATGCCAATGATAGCATCACCAGCGGTACAAAGGTAAGAAATTATTCCGAAAGAAAAAAGCAAAGAGATATGTTGTAAAAAAATGTTGTAAAAAAAACAAAGTTACCTAATTATACATAGCAACTGCAAATTAGGTAACTCTGAAAAAATTAATGCCGAAGAGGTTGAAAATCTGCAATAAATAGTTCCCAACCACGCCAAATATCACTCATATTGGCGGCTATGCCATTCTCCACCTCCGACATCGCTGCTACAACAGCCGTCATCACCGCACCATCTGTCGTAGAGAGAACCTCATCGGGAGCAAGGTGTGTGGTACAAGCCACACGTCGTATATACGCCTCGGTGTTATTCTCCGATGGAGGAGCATAGCGCGAAATGTAGTCGCGTAGGGTGCGACATTGGTAGCGCAGGGCGTAGGTGTGCAACAGCACAAACATTGCACGATAGCCCCACGCCATACTCTCAAACTGCCTAAATGCCCTGTCGCTACTCCTCGCCACCTCGCCCCGATACTTGAACGAGCCGAGTCGGATATTACCCGGATTGTTGTTACGCAGCCCCCTTGTCATCATCGCAAGGACCTATCTCCTTTTCGATTCTTCGGTGGACATATTGACGTAGCCATACGAATATGCGTGCATCTGAAAGCACAGAGATATTCTCCAACAAGGACCACATCTCAACACCGCAAATCACACCCGCAACCATTCGTGTCAGGTGAAGATTCATAAAATCAAGCACACAACTCTCAACCAACCACGTCATAACGATCGTAAGCAGTACAAAACACGACTTACGCACAGTGCGCCACGCCTCCTGCGAGGAGAAGTACCACTGCTTACCCTGACGACGACTCTCCTCACGCGAGGCGAGGACTCCGAAGATAAAATCAACGGCAACAAACAGCAACGTACAGATAATTGTTGCTTTTATCGGTGCAAAGAGCGACAATATGCCCAAAACTGCACCACTAATGAATTTGAACGATACCTCCATAAATTGAACATCTTTGTAATGCGTCGCGGGATACATCATACTCGACATACTCCGCAGCATTGGTTTTCAAATGGTCCGAAAGACGCTTGAATAGAGCCTTTCGGCGTTTTACAAGTGAACGCAACAGCGACTCCGTAGCCGACCTCGTTGCGCTATCCGAGCGATAGGTCGAAGCGATTGAGAGTCCGCACTGCCCCGTGCGCACATTCAACGCCGGCTGTATCAACGTGCGCACCGCCATAGCAAGCGCAGGGGCAACATACTCCTCAACGAGTGTCGGGTATTTACCCTCCAAGAGTGCCTGCCACAACTTGTCGCCCACCACAGGTCGCAGATAACGCGACTCGGCAATGGCTATATCGGACTCGCAGACCGCCTCCGGCGAGAGATACTCTCCATCGCCAAACGCCAACGCCACAACCATCTCTTGTGTAATTAAACTCTTCATAGCCTTAAATTCTTGTTACATTACTACCCACAATCTCCGACAGGAAGAGCTGCTGACGCTCATCGCTCTCGTCGTAGTCAAGACCATCGGCCTTGCGAGCCTCCCACACCTTCATATAGACAGGCTTTGAGTTGGTCGGCGGGCGATTGACTATCACGAGCGAAGAGGCATCTACCGAGAGTATGGTGGAGATGGCGTTGAGAATCGGCTCCATCAACTCCGCCTGCTCGCCGAGAATCACCGTATTGAGTGCAACCTCGTACTCGTGGAGTATTCGCTCGGCATTGAAGCCTGTCGTGTAGTCCAGACCACTCAACGAACGGAACCACGAGTGCGCCACCACAATATCGTTGGTAGATTGCTCGTGCAGAGCCTTCCAATCGCCATCGCTCTTTGACTCAATCGGTATAAAGCGGGAACTCTCCTCCTCGCTACCACCCTTGATGATGAACATCACCTGTCCGGGACGTCCCGCAAAGCGACTCTCGGCAACGCGCATCAACCTCGCCGCCTCCTCCTCGCTGTCAATCGTGTTCTCCAACATCATTATTCCCGATGGTTGGAACGAAGAGTCCAAACGGGCGATATTCCAACGGTCCGTCTTGTAGGCTATCGCCGAGACATTCATTCCGGCGATATACTGTGGTACTCCGTAGTGTTCAAACATCGGCTCATAATCTTTATAGTGGATTATTGAGTGGAGCATACCGTCGCTCTGCTTCTCAAAGTTCGGATAGAGGGGCAATGACACTGCCTCGCCACGCTTAAACTGCGACCAATCGTGATGTATGAGGATATGACGACCACACTTCGCAACGCGACAACGCGAAGCATCTTGGTGGTAGAACGACAAGAAAGAGTGCGCCTCATCGGTTACAACCTCCATAAAGGCGTTTCCAAAGAGTATCTTATCAAAAGCGACCTTATTTACAACCTGTCGCAACGACTCACCCTCGCCGTTGGCACACGCCACAATCTCCCCAAGCAACGGAATCTCGCAGTCGTAGGTAAATCCCTTGCCCGATATGTAGTCAGCCTTATCGTTTACGATACGACGATGCACCGTTGAGCGGCGCGAAAGTAGGGCCAAAGCCTCCGGAAAGCAGTTATCAACGCCCCACCGCCAATAGTCATCGCTCTCTACACGTCGCCCACTTGTGGCGTAGTAGGTGTCGGCCTCGTTTTTGGGGACACATATTATACTTTTTCTCTCTGTTTTGTCCATATCTTTTTCTCTGGTTAATTAAATTATCTCTGCGGCCAACGCCGTATCGTGCGACACCAATCGCAAGGTTACGCTCGGAGTGTCAAGCAACGCTTTACCCGAAGAGGTGGTTACGCTTTCGAGCATCAGGGGTTGCTCCTCGCCAAAGTGTTGGGAGTAGCCGACAACTATACGGCGACCATCACTCAAAGCGACCGTAGCGATAGCACCCTCCTGTGCCAACCTATCCAGAAATGGTGTCGCCAACCATTCACCCGCATCTTTGTAGCGTGCTACGAGAGTCAGGTTATGGGTTACTCCGACGATGCCATTCACCGACTTGGCAACCTCCTCGTAGAGGGAGGCATCTTCAATCAGATTAACGGCCACGCCCTGCACGTCCTCCCAAAACTCAACCTCGCAACCACCCTGCGAAAAGAGTGCGTGTTTGACCGCATCGGCGGGGTAGAGGACAACGGCATCTACCCCACCAACAGGTTTCTGGTCAACCATCAGGAGCCACTATTAGTATGAAGTAACGATGTAGCCCGACACCAAATCGAGATCAACGATTGCTGTACCTGCCAAGAATACGGCACGCTGGCGATTCTCCATCTCGTCAGGGTTGTACCACATTCTCACCTCGTTCTCCGGCGAAGAGGCGGTGTTGAGTGCCAAGACAAGGTTACGACTGTCGGTCAAGAGGCAGAACGAGCCGAGAGAGTCCAAGTTTGCACCGGTGATTGGCACCTCAATCACAGGGATACCGTGGTAGTACAACTTCTGGCGACCACTCTGCATATCAACGTATGCCGAGTTGGTACCATTCTCGTCAAGGTAGAATTGGTAGTCGTCATACACGTCCGAACTTACGTAGAAGGCGAGGTTGCCCTCCGACGCGAGAGTGCGGATAGTTCCCGAAGCGTTATCCCACGCATCGCGGAAGATCTGAACAGCGGTCTTTGCCGGCTTCTCCTGAACAATCTGGTAGTTCGTAGAGGTGCCATTATCAACGGCAGTACGAATAAGGGTTGGCAAGAAGCCATTGAAGGAGTCGTAACTGTAGAACTCACCGTTCTCGTCGCCAAACCACATTGTCGCATAGATCTCCTTGGCAATCGCCTTACGGAACAACTCGGTCTCCGCCTTTTCAAGTTCGGTGCCGGTCAGGTCGCCGAGGTTTACGTCCGAGGAGTTGGTAATCAACTCAAACACCGTAGAGAAGTAGTCCTCTGCCGAGTACGACGACTCCGCCTTCACGCGGTTCATCGCGATAGTTACCTGCATCGGCTTATTTGTAGCAGAGCCACTCCAACCCGACTCAAACGGCTCCAAAACACGACGCTTATTTGCGAAAACCTGCACAGTTGTAGGCATTGGCATATTGTAGATTACGTGAATACCCATCTCTTCGGCTGACTTTCCGCAGAAAGATGGACGGAAAAAGATTGAATCAACTTCGGTATTCGAATAGACTTTTGGATTTTCAATTAACATAGTTTTTCTCTTTTTTAGTTGTTAAAGTTTTTCTTTTGTTTTGGGCTACATACCCATCAGGCGAAGTCGCTTTGCATCCTCGTCGTATGCCGAGATGTTGCCCGACAGGCGCATCTCCTCAACCGACGGGTCCTCAACCGGCTTAACCTTTGAGGGTGAGGCCTGCTTCTGCCCCTCCTCAAATGCTATGACAGAACTTGTCGCCACCGCATCAACGGGGGTGTGAAGGACATTTATATCGGAGGACTCCTCCTTCTCGCTCTCGGCAGGCGAGAACCAACGCTTCACCCTATCCACGATAGACTCGCGTCGCTCACTCTCCTCACGACCTATGACGACATCGGCCAACCCATTCTCAACGGTCTCCTCCGGCGAGAGCCAGCGACCTCGTCCGCCATTCTCGGCCATCAGTTGCTCAAATTGGGCAACCTCACGACCCGAACGCTCGGCGTAGAGCGAAGATATGCGCTCGTCGGTCTTGCGCAGAAGGTTTAGACGCTCCTCCACGTCCGAGGCATTACCCTCCACCACACAACTCGATTGGTGTATCAGGTAGAGTGCCGAGGAGGCGATCTCACGACAGCCCTCGGAGGCGGCCTGCGCAATAATTGTTGCTGCCGAAGCGACATATCCGTAGCAACGAGTCGTAACCTTGGTTTCAAGTGCCGAAAGTGCCTCGTAGATTAGGAGTGCGTCGTTCACATCTCCTCCCGCCGAGCGGATATTCACCACCACCTCCGATGCCTCAATGGCGGAAATCTCATCTACCACCTCTCGGAAGCGTTCATAGGTGGCGACGCGCTGCGAGGGGTGCGCAAATTGGCTCTCTTCGCTCACGCCAATAACTCCTTCAATGTCAATGACGCACTGCTCGGCAGCGTTTGTAATTTTAATTTTTGTCTCCATTTGTTACTCTTTTCTTGTTCTCTTTTTCGGTTTCATAGACGGCTCGTCGTACCTTCTCGTAGGAGCATCGGGCTTCGATTGCGACGTTGGTTATCGCAAGGCTCTTCATCTCCCCCTCGCGGACACGTCGTGCCACCTCACGCACAAAGTAGCCTCGCTCCATACCCTTCCGGTCCAACAGACCTTGACGCCACAATATCCTGATAGCCTCTGCGGAGCTCTTCCCTCTAATCATATTGTAGAGAGGAAATATAAGTTTCTGTTCATACTGCGTCATAGCCATCTACCAATTCACGTTGAAAAACACACTTTACTGTCATCTGCAACGGGTCCCACGCCTCAATTTGCACCAAGCGAAATATCGCACTCTCACCCAATATCGTAAAACGGTATCTATCCAATACCGATGGACTATGGCCATCATCTTTGGTGAGATGCACTATCTCTGCCGGTGTAAGTTGCAGCGTAAGCGACAACCTCTGTCGGCACTCTTCGCGAAGGTGTGCCTCTTTGTAGTAGCGTGCAAGTCCCTCTACACCTTCACGCTCCTCGAAGCAGAGATTTATGCCGCTGTCGCCATCTATAAATGTTGCGTACGGAAAGCCCTGCGCTGACCCTTTGCCGTTCCAATTCTCGCCACTCGGCAACGATATCAGACCTCGATAACTCACTATACGGTGGGTAAACTCTCCATAGGTTGCCGCCTCGTCAAGGGTAACGTCGCCCACCTGCAACAGCGAAGCCGAAGGGGCACACCCCAACACCCCCTCCGCATTCAGCGTTGTCGTGAAGAGTCGGTTACCAATACGTTTTGTACTCTGCGTCGTACCATACAGCGGGTTGCGCCAAGCCCAACTTCCAAGCGTCGTATCGTTGGCGAGGTTGTAGAGGTGCGACGCCCTATCCGCGTCTATGTAGGAGAGGATATAATCTTGCGGGCGGTCAATACCCGTATCGCAGAGCATTATCGGCTGTGCAAAGTCTATGCGCGAGGTCCAATCTACCAACTTGCCACCCTTGTAGGCATCTTCAAGTGGCTCCATTCGTACAACCTTTCGCTCCTCGTCGGTTATAAAAGCAAGGTTAAACATCTGCGCTAATGCCCTCAAAAGGTCAATCTGGCGCACCTGCTTCGGAGCGATGTCAGCGTAGGTTAATGTAGAGCCGTAACCCGCCACGTTGGTAAAGTATGGTCTTAACGATGTTCCCGTGCCGAGCGTCAGGCTCATACCCGACTCGGCTCCGCCAAACCAAAACTTGTCAAGTATAAGTTCCTCGCCACGATTTACCTCCTGTGGAGGGATACGCACCGTACACTCAACATCTACCTGTCCCTCCTCCTCTACGTGTCCGGCATAGAGGGCCCAATCATCGGTGTAGGGCTGCCAAGACTCTTCGCCTACGGCACGATAGTAGAGGTTTAAGGAGTCCCCCTCTGCCGAGGCACTCAACACCTGCGCCGAGCGCGATGCCCACAAGCCTATCTGCAACTTTACGTTACTCTTTAACTTCTCTACCAGACGATACTCGTACCCCTCAATATGGTTGAAGACTACGGCACGATAGAGCGTATTCGGAGATATGCTTCTACGGTAATCCTTGAATGCGTTATTGAGGGCATACTCAATATACACTCCGTTCAACCCCTCAAAGACATCAAAGCCAAAGAGTCGCTCACGAGTGGCGATTTTGTAGTCGGTAGTGTACTCCGCGTGCAACACAAAGCCGACATTCACGGAGGTTACAGGCTTGAAGACTATCTGCCCGTCGTCATTCGTCGTAAAGCAACCATTCGTTGAGAAGGTGTCGCTCATCAGGTTGCCCTCACTGTCAATGGCGTTGGGGTTTGCCGTATCGACGATGTTGCCCAGCGTATGCGAGGCGAATGCGGTTGAGGAGTATACCCTACCCGTACTATCGGCGGTAGCGGTTATTGGGGCTGCGCGACGCGCCAAGAAGTCGCACTTGGCACTATCCGTCGCAAGGTTGCTGCGGGTGTAGTCGCCACTCATATAGAGCGAGGCAAAGAGGTCGCTATCAAGCAGGTCGCTTTTGAGCGTATAACCATAACCGGCAAACATAGAGCGCACCATCTCCGCAACCGAGATAAAGGGGTGAAAGTCGTCCGACAACATAATATGCTCAACGGGGTGTGTCGAGTGCGAGGAGGTACTCATATTGTAGTCGCCACGATAGACCGGCAGAAATCGCACTGCACTATCGCTCTCCCAAGAGTTCTCTATCGTCGTGAGCGTGAGTTTGCCCTGAAAATCTATCGGCAAATCATCAAGCGATGCCGACACCGCGTCGTCTATCCACTTGCAGCCTCCCGCCACGATGCGTACCTTGTAGCCACTGCCAACCTCCGTAGCGAGCAGAACGAGCGTTCCCGCAAAGAGTGTCAGCCCCTGCTCCACAACCACCGCCGAGTGGTGGCGAGCGTTGAATGACTCCGCAGCGTAGAGGTCGCACGAAGCCCCAAACAGCGTATCATTCTTCGGCGTAGAGCGGAGATTAAGTTCCACCGTGCGCCCGCTGCGCCCACCCTCAACGTCGGTCAGGCTCTCCGCATCAAAGTTGAGTGGCAGGGTGGGCATATCACCCAAGTCGCACACCTGACCATCTACAATCAACTCTATCATAACGCCACCCTCCTACTCTCTATACGCAAATCCAACTCAACAAAGTTAGGCTCTCCAAGAAGGTTGTAGGACTCCTCCGAAGTAACGACATCTACCCTGTGCAGAAGAGCATTAAGTTCAATCCAGACCTTCGGCGAGGCGATAATATCGGATAATGCAGCAATCACATCGCAAGGCTCGTAGTTGGAGATCGCTCGCACAATTTTGGAGCGCATAATCGCCACTGCATTCAGGTTTGTGCCATCTCCGACACGCTGCTTCGTAACCTCGTTACGCAGGGCGTAAGTCATCGGGAAGATGTAACGCTCCATTGAGCCACACGCCGACTCCCATACCACGCAGAGAGAGCGTCCGCGACGCTGCAACACCTCGTACTCCACGCTACACCAATCCTGCGCGTTGAGTTTGATGAGTACAGAGACTCTTCTCGCCTCTTGCCCAAACTCCGAAGGTGTAAGAAGAAGGCGCACAACACCCGAAGCGGCCTTGTACGAGAGGCTTTTAACCGCCCCGATATTTGGCATTATCACCACATCCACGTCGGTACTATCCTGCACGGCGAAGAGTAACTCGTCGCAGTCATCATAGAAGATTTTACGGCGCAGAGGCATCTTCGTAATGAGTGCAGGGGCAGAGAACTCATATCGGAGAGGCGACACCGCAACGCTCTCTGACTCAACGTCGCCGATACGAATCTTATATCGCACCACCTCCAAGAGCGAGAGCGAGGAGCCCTCTTTACCAAAGGCTTTTGGCTCACGTTGAGAGAATCGCTCCACGTATGGGGCGATATTGACCTTGCCCGACACAACCTGTCGCAATAGTTGGGTGGCAACAACCTCATCGGTATCGGCATTGACAATCGCAACCTCAACATCTGTCGGCTCCTCGCTCTCCGTAGAGAAGCCGAAGCACAACCCCTGCTCAATAGGGGTATAATCGTTAGGTGAAAAATCTATCTTCATAACTTATTCTCTTCAAAAAGTGTTGCTACCTGCGCTGTCGCCACCATTGCAATAGCCCCGTGATGGTCTATCGTCGAGTTGTATGGCGTTATCGTAAGGTCATTTACAGAGGCTATCTGCGGAAGTTTGCTCAACTTTACGAACATCTCCACGAGTTCTCGCTCCATATCGGCATATCGCTCGTTGCGCTCCGCCGATGACAACTTGGCACCCTGACGCATCAAGACCAGCGAAATATCGTATGTAATCTTTCCAAATCGACGTCCCTCTTGTTTATTGAACTTTGGGGGAGCCATAAAGGCTGCCGGATAGGCGGTGATGTGGAATGGCGCACGCTCCTTATGCTCCACCAAAAAGGTGTATCCATAGGCAGACACCAACCCCTCAACCGCACCTTGCAATAAAGCACGATTCATAGTTAAATTTTTTAATAAGTTTGTTAATTGTTTGTGAAAGACGGTTAATAAAGTTGCGAAATAACCAACATATCAGCCGTTTCTGTTTTTAATAAAGTTTTCAACACCGATATCGTTTATGTTGATAACTCTATGCCGAATAGCGCTAACGACAGTGCAAATATATAACACAAAAATAGCGTTTGTCAAGAGGGAAAGTGCATTTTTTTGACAACGATTTTGTCCTAAATCGCACAACTTTTTGAAAGTTAAATAATTGAACTTATAATAAAATTTTAATTTTTTCTATTTTTTTTACCCAAAGTTGGCACACTCTGTACAAAAATTGTTTACCTTTGCAGAAGTATTACGCGCGATGTACGCGCGAAATAGTTGAATTGAGAGTCTAAAAAAGCGAGCAAATGGACGATGGCAATAAACGCAAAAATAGCAGTAATATCGTATCTGAATGCGATACCATTTGTCTATGGACTGCGACACCACGCTAATCTTGGTGCCGAGTTGCTGCTTGCTACCCCTGCCGACTGCTACAAAAACCTCGTTGAGGGCAAGGTCGATATCGCACTGATACCGGCGGCTATGGCGCACTCTATTCCCGACGTGGAGATTATCACCGACTACTGCATCGGCGCATCTGGCAAGGTACGCACAGTGATTGTGGCGGGCAACACCCCTATAAAGCAGGTGAAGCGTATTCTGCTTGACCCGCACTCCAAGACATCGGTGCAACTCTGCGGCTACCTCGCAAAGCATCGGTGGCACATTGAGCCCGAGTGGGTAGAGTTGGAGGAGTACGAGCAGTTGGAGAACCTCGCCGAGGGAGAGGCTGCTCTCATCATCGGCGACAAGGTCTTTGACCACGAGGGTAAGTTCGCCTACACATACGACTTGGCGGAGGAGTGGATATCGCTTACGGGTATGCCATTCGCCTTTGCCGTATGGGTGGCACGCAAGGGGCTTGACTATGCGATTCACGACGAGTTGCAGGCGGCATTGACCTACGGTGTAGAGCATATCTACGAGGCTATTCTTGAAAGTGAATATGCCGAGAAGGAGTATGCCTACGAGTACCTTACAACCAACATTGACCACCTGTTCGATATACAGAAACATAATGCTCTTAAAAAGTTTTGGGACTTCGGGCTGAAAATTAAGCCCAAAGTCAACCCGGGTTGAAGGTAATGGGGAGATAAGCCCCTATCACTACGATTGGCAAACAGACAATGAAAGTGAAACCCGTACAAAGAGAGAATTATGATTACTATCTACTTAAAGCAATACAACAAAATTATTCGCAATGCCGACACCGAACTCTTTGATGAACTCGGCTTTGACGATATTCTTTGGATCGATATGGTGCAACCCTCCATTAAGGAGCAGAAGGCCGTTGAGAACTTTATGGAGATAAGCCTGCAAACCAAGCAGCAGGTTGAGGAGATTGAGTCCACCTCAAAATACTCCGAGAGCGAGAATGCCATCATCTCCAACTCCAACTTCTTCGTTCCGACGGGGGATAGTTTTGAGGTTGAACCGGTATCGTTCATACTCTCAAATGAGGGTGTTCTCGTGTCGGTACGACAGGCAGATATGCGCACCTTCCGCGAGGCAGAGAAGCGTTTGCAGATGAACTACCGCAGTTTCTCGACGGGCTACCACATCCTCATCTCGCTACTTGAAGTCCGCATCGACTTTGATGCCGACCTTGTAGAGATGGTCGGAAAGCAGGTATCGTCGCTCTCGAAGGATATCACCAAGGAGGACTCCATTGACAAGGCGATTCTCTTGCGCATCAGTACCCTCCAAGAGCGTACGATGGTGCTTCGCGAGAATATCTTTGACCGCCAGCGCGTCTTGTCGGGCATCTTGCGTAGTGAGCGTTTCCCGAATGATATCTATCCACGCTTGCAGCTGATGATTAAGGACGTGAACTCGTTGATTTCCCACACAGACTTCTCGTTCCAGCGTCTTGACTATATTCAGGACTCGGCACTCGGTCTTATCAACATCGAGCAGAACGAGGTGGTAAAGATCTTCTCGGTGGCAGCGGTAATCTTTATGCCCGCGACACTCGTGGCAAGTATCTACGGTATGAACTTCCGCTTTATGCCGGAGTTGGAGTGGGTATATACGTTGGACAACGGCTTCCAGATACCGTTGGGCTACATCTTCGCCCTCTGCCTGATGGTGTTGGCTTCGGGGCTGACTATCGGCTTCTTCCGCTATAAGAAGTGGCTCTAAACACCGAACCCAAACAGATAAATTAAGAAAACAAAATAGTAAAAATATGTTCTTGGAAAACAGTACACAGAAGGGTTGGATTGAGGTCGTTTGCGGCTCAATGTTCTCGGGTAAGACCGAGGAGTTGATTCGTCGTCTGCGTCGTGCCGAGTTCGCACACCAAAGAGTCGAGATTTTCAAACCACAAATAGATGTTCGCTACTCGGAAGATGAGGTCGTGTCGCACAACCACTCAACAATTCGCTCTACACCCGTAGAGTCGCCACAGCAGATTCTGCTAATGTCGTCGGAGGTTGATGTCGTGGGTATTGACGAGGCGCAATTCTTTGACGAAAGTATCATTGACGTATGCCGTGAGTTGGCAAATCGTGGCGTACGCGTAATCGTTGCGGGCTTGGATATGGACTTCCTCGGTAAGCCGTTTGGTCCGATGCCTGCGTTGATGGCGATAGCGGAGTATGTCGATAAGGTACACGCCATCTGCGTACATTGCGGCAACCCTGCACAACATTCGCACCGTTTGGCAAAGAGCGAGAAGTTGGTGATGCTCGGCGAGAAGGATACCTACGAGCCTGTGTGTCGCCACTGCTTCCTCCGACTTCGCAAAGAGCAGGAGGGACAAGCACAATAAACAGGAAAACATTGCGTTAAATTAGGCGAAAGAGTTTCAAAACAAAAAGCTAATGGCCAAAAGCTAATGGCCAATGGCAAAAAACCAACATAGATATATGAGTGATATTATCAACATCAAAGAGTTGAATGAGCGCATTGAGCGCGAGAGCCTCTTCGTGGATACCCTGCGTACAGAGATGGGCAAGGTCATCGTGGGACAACAGCACCTCGTTGACACATTGCTGATTGGACTCCTCTCAAATGGACACATTCTTTTGGAGGGTGTTCCGGGCTTGGCAAAGACCTTGGCAATCACCACTTTGGCAAAGGCGATTAACGCCGACTTCTCGCGTATTCAGTTTACACCAGACTTGCTCCCTGCCGATATTGTGGGTACTCTGATCTACTCGCAGAAGACAGAGGACTTCACCGTAAAGAAGGGACCCGTTTTTGCAAACTTTATCTTGGCGGACGAGATTAACCGCTCCCCTGCAAAGGTACAGTCGGCACTCTTGGAGGCGATGCAGGAGCGACAGGTAACCATTGGCGACAGCACCTACAAGTTACCTGAACCATTCCTCGTGTTGGCTACCCAGAACCCGTTGGAGCAGGAGGGTACATACCCGCTTCCAGAGGCGCAGGTGGACCGTTTTATGTTGAAGGCAAAGATTACCTATCCTCGCAAGGAGGAGGAGCGCGATATTGTGCGTATGAACCTTTCGGGCGCAGGTATGCCGCAACCAAATCAGGTTATTTCACCAGAGGATATCATCAAAGCACGCAAGGTCGTTGAAGATGTCTATATGGACGAGAAGATTGAGAAGTACATTATAGATATCATCTTCGCTACACGCGAGCCTGCATCGTACAACCTTGAAAAGTTACAGCCTCTCATCTCCTACGGAGGCTCTCCTCGTGCCAGCATCTCGCTTGCGAAGGCTGCTCGTGCGTACGCATTTATCCGTCGCAGAGGCTACGTCATTCCAGAGGATGTACGCGCCGTATGCCACGATGTTTTGCGCCACCGTATCGGCTTGACCTATGAGGCGGAGGCAGAGAACATCACCACCGAGGATATTATCACCGAGATATTGAACAATGTAATAGTTCCTTAATGGAGCCTACCGAAAACGATATCTTAAAGCGCGTCCGAAAGATTGAGATTAAGACGCGAGGTTTGTCGAATGAGATCTTCGCAGGAAAGTATCATACGGCATTCAAGGGGCGTGGTATGTCCTTTGCCGAGGTACGCGAATATCGCATTGGCGACGATGTCCGCGATATTGACTGGAACGTTACGGCACGCTCACGCAAGCCCCATATCAAGGTCTATGAGGAGGATCGCGAATTGACGATGATGTTGATGGTCGATGTCAGCGGCTCGCGTATGTTCGGTACGACCGACAACCTCAAAAAGAGTATCATCGCCGAGTTGGCTGCTGTGTTGGCATTCTCCGCCTCGCAGACGGGCGACAAGGTGGGTTGCATCTTCTTCTCGGATAGGGTTGAGAAGTTTATCCCTCCAAAGCGGGGACGTAGCCATATCTTGATGATTATCCGTGAGTTGATTGGCTTTGTACCCGAATCAAACGGCACCGCTATTTCGGAGGCAGTACGCTACTTTACGGGTGTAAACAAGAAGCGTTGCACCGCATTCCTTATCTCCGACTTTCTAAATGCAAAGAGCGATGACGAGGCGTTGAGCGATGCGTTGAAGATCGCCTCTTCGCGCCACGACATTATCGCCTTGAAGGTTTCGGACCCTCGCGAGAGGGAGTTGCCGAATATAGGCTTGGTAGAGTTACAAGATGCCGAGACTGCCCGCAAGGTGTTGATTGACACCTCGTCGGCAGCGGTACGTCGCCACTACGCCGAGGCGTGGAACGAGCGCGAGGCAAAGACGCTTGACCTGCTACGCCACAAGCGCATAGATATAGCCGATATCTCAACCGATTCGGACTATGTTGCAGAGTTGATAAAACTATTCCACAAACGATGAAGCTATCTCGCTACATATCCATCCTGTTTATAGCGGTGTTGCTATCTGCGGTTGCCTGCTCCAAGAGCGCGACCACCAAGACGACACCCCTACGCGACAAGTACCCGTACATCTCCGCCTACTTGGACAAGGACTCTATCAAGATTGGCGACAGATTCGTCTATACGATAGAGGTAGAGAGGGACGTGATGCAGCACATCGTCTTCCCGACCTTTGATTTTGAACGCGCAAGCGAAGAGGGGAAGGAGGTATCCAGCGTGGAGATTATTCGGGACTTTGAGCCGGATACCATCAAGGGCGAAGGTCGCCACGACCTTATTCGCAAGCGATACGAGATGGTCATCTTTGATGAGGGAATCTACCACCTTGGACGCGGACAGGCTCTCTACGTTGATAAGAACATCGTCGATACGCTCTTTACCGACGAGGAGAATACGATTGTCGTTACGACCTTCCGGATTGACTCTACCGCAGTGTTGCGCCCACTAAAACCTCAAATGTGGCCTAAATTCTACTTTGGCGAGATTTCGGGATACTTGGCGATTGCGATTGCGGTTATTGCGCTCTTGGCACTCCTTATATGGCTCTTGGCAAGACATCTGCACAAACGAGGAAAGCGTCTGCGCGACATCTTCAAGACACCACCGCCACCACCTGCCCACATCGTAGCGATTGAGGCGTTGGAGCGACTCAAAAATCAGAAGTTGTGGCAGAATAGCAAGCACAAGCAGTATTACTCGGCTTTGAGCGATATTCTGCGCACCTATATCGCCAACGCCTTCTCCATAGGAGCGATGGAGATGGCTACCGACGAGATTATCGAGGCTCTGCAAGACGAGAGGATATCCCAAAAGTCGAAGATGGATTTGGTGAGCATCTTACGCGATGCCGACCTCGTAAAGTTTGCGAAGGCGACACCGGAGGCGGAGGATAACGAACTCGCATTTGATAAGGCGTACTACTTCGTTGAGGAGACCAAACCTGTTGAGGTAGAGGAGAAGGAGCCGGAGGATACCCCCACCAAGAATGAGAAGAGATGATAAGTAGAGTTAGATATATAGTTGTCGTATTGGCACTCTTCGTATCGGCGGAGAGCCTCGCGCAGAAGATGCCCGAGAGGGGTTGGACTCGCTGGGGTAACATAATGCACCATTTCAAGAGTTACCCACATAGCGTAGCGGCATACGAGAAGGCGTTGGAGCAGAACCCCGACCTCTTTGAGGCTCAATACAACCTCGCCTCGGCGATGATTGAGACTCAACGATACGATGCCGCGGAGAAGATTCTCTCCGCGCTCGCACTTGACACGTTACGCACCGAGAAGGAGCGTAGAGATGTCCTCTACAACCTCGGCAACGCCCAATTCGCCCAACAGAAGTTTGACAAGGCGTTGGAGAGTTACCGCAATGTGATGCGTATGAACCCTGATGATGAAGATGCGAAGTTTAACTACGCCTACACAAAGTTGATGCAACAACAGCAACAGCAGCAACAAGAGCAGAATCAGGAGCAACAACAGCAACAAGACCAAAACCAAGAGAACAAGGAGCAAGGGCAGAACGACCAAAATCAAAATAACCAAGACCAAAACAAGGAGGATAAGAACAACCCTCAAAACAAGGAGAACTCTCCTCAAAACCAAGATAAACAGAATCAGCAACAACAGAACCGCCCTCAACAAAACGGCATCTCTCCGGAGCAACAAGAGGCTATGTTGCAGGCGATACAGGCCGAGGAGGACAAGACACAGGATAAGTTGAAGGAGCAGACCGGAGGATATATTTACAACTCAAAGAATTGGTAGAGTATGGAGTTTGCAAATCCCAAGATATTGTGGTTACTGACAATAGTACCACTGCTTATAGCCTACTACATCTGGCGTAGCAGGCAGGGTGGCGCGTCGATAGTAATATCGACCACCGATGCTCTACGCACCGCACCGCGCACCCTTCGCTACTACCTGCGCCACCTCCCTATCATACTCCGTATGGCGGCACTCTCGTTGCTTATCGTTGCCGTGGCACGTCCGCAGAGTGTTGAACACGAGGTTGAGACTACGAGTGATGGTATAGATATAGTCTTGTCGCTCGATATATCGGGTTCAATGCTTGCCCGCGACTTCACGCCTGACCGACTTGTTGCGGCAAAGGAGGTTGCCTCCACCTTTATCGCCAACCGCACAGGCGACCGCATCGGCTTGGTGGTATTTGCGGGTGAGGCGTTCACACAAGCACCTCTTACGACTGACCAAGCGACTCTGCAAACGCTCTTGGGGCGCATCAAGAGTGGTGTTATAGAGGACGGTACGGCTATCGGCAACGGCTTGGCGACGGCTGTAAATCGCCTACGCGAGAGCGACTCAAAGAGTAAAGTGATAATTCTCTTGACCGATGGCGTAAATAATCGCGGACAGATATCTCCACTCACGGTTGCCGATATTGCAAAAGATTTGGGTATCAAGGTATATACTATCGGTGTCGGACGTAATGGTCAGGCTCCATACCCCCTATTTGACGAGCGAGGTCGAGAGGTAGATACCGTAATGTTGGATGTTGAGATTGACGAAGAGAGTCTTCGCGAGATTGCCGAAAAGACGGGCGGAGAGTATTTCCGTGCAACGGATAAGGAGTCGCTCAAACGTATCTACGACGAGATTAACTCGATGGAGAAGAGCAAGGTTGAGGTTTTAGAGTTCACCCTCGTACACGAGGAGTACCTCAAATTCGTATTGTGGGCTTTGGCTCTCCTCATTACCGAATTTTTTGTGAAATATATTCTCTTAAAACGAATACCGTAATGTTCAGATTTGCAAACCCCCACCTCCTGTGGCTGCTCCTTGTGGTGCCGATTATGGTTGTCGCCTTTGCGATACTCCTGCGCCTGCGCAAACGCAGTCTGCAACGCTTCGGTAATATCGCACTTGTACAGACTCTGTTGCGCGACGTCTCTTCGTGGCGCATCTGGACAAAATATATACTCTTTGTACTCGCCTATATCTGCGTGGTCTTTGCAGCAGCACGTCCGCAGTTGGGTACAAAATTACGCGAAGTTAAGAGCGACGGCGTGGAGATGATGTTGGTGGTGGATATATCCAACTCAATGATGGCGGAGGACTTCACCCCGACACGACTTGACCGCACACGCTACGCCATAGATAAGTTACTCTCGCAGATGCAACAAGACCGAGTAGGTATGGTCGTATTTGCAGGAGAGGCGAAGGTGCAGTTGCCAATCACAACCGACTATCGTATGGCACGCAGTTTCACGAAACGCCTCTCAACCGACCTTGTGAGTGTGCAGGGAACAAACCTTGCCGATGCTATCGACCTTACGACGCTCTCATTCTCTAATGATGAAAATTCAAGTCGTGTTATGGTCATCATCACCGATGGCGAGGCTCACGACCACGGTGCTATCGAGGCGGCAGAGCGTGCCGGCGAGAAGGGCGTAACAATCTTTACGATAGGTATCGGCTCACCGGAGGGCGCACCCGTAAAGGTTAATGGCGAGTTTATCAAGGACGAAAATGGCGATATGGTCGTGTCGCGCCTCAACGAGGAGTTGTTGCAAGATATTGCCACCGAGGGTAATGGTGGCTATGTACGCGCTACAAATGCCAACTTCGGATTGGATAAAATTGTTGATGAAATCAACGAGATGGAGAAGGGAGAGCAGACCACACTCCGCTTTGAGGAGTACAACGAGCAGTTCCCTTGGATACTCTTGGTTGCCATCGCACTACTCGTGGTTGAGGGTATTCTGCTTGAACGCCGCAACCCTCGCCTGAAAAGATTTAATATCTTCGAGAAGAACTAATCGCTATCACTACAAACAGCAAAACAGAGGAGAGTTGATTAACTCTCCTTTGATGTCATTATCTTCAAGATTAGGCGGTCTGTTTCACTCATTCCGTTGCGACCTATCTCGGTGAGGTTTCGTATGCAGTTATCAACATCCTCCTCTATAATACCCTCCAACGGGGTTGTTACACGCTGATTCATCGCCAGCGTAGCCGAGAGTACCGCCGTTGCGACACCACTCGTAACCTTCAACGAGCAAGAAGGCTTTGCACCATCGCAAATCATTCCCGTAAGGTTGGCAACCATATTCTTCACCGCACCCGAGACCTCGGCAAAACCTCCACCCATCAGGCGGGTAATGCCGCACGCCGAACCCGTCGCTGCCACCACGCAACCACATAGTGCCGATAGGCGACCAAGGCTCTCCTTAATATATATAACGGTAAGGTGGCTCAATATCAAGGCTCGCAATAACTCCTCACGACCGACACCTCGTGCCTTGGCAAAGCGTGCTACCGGAACGGTTGCCGAGATACCCTGATTACCACTTCCCGAATTGCTCATAATCGGCACCATAGCACCACTCATACGTGCATCACACGCACCACTCGTGTGCGCCAAAATATCGGTAAATAGCGTGTCGCCAAATATCGCGTACGAACTCTCCGAATGGAGCATCTTGCCCAAGCCGTGTCCATACTCGCCCGTGAAGGAGAGTTTTGCGGCAGCGACATTGCGCTCCACAGCCTCCTCTATAAACTCAATCTTTTCGAGTGGCACCTCCTCGGCAAAGTCATAGACCTTACGAAGCGTCAAACCCAAATCCTCCTCTTCGGCTACTGCATTCGCCACGGCGACATTCACGGCAACCTCCTCGCCATTGCGACGAATTGAGGAGAAGTTGGTATGCGAACCCGAAATAACCACCTCGACACTACTATCCTCCGCACCGACAGTAACCTTTATAAATAGAATATCGTCGCTCTCGTCGGTTACAAAGATTGAGGGCTTGACCTCTGCCAAGAAGCCCTTTGCCTCCTCTACGGCAGCGGCATCTACATCGCGCAACACCTCCAAGCCATACTCCGAGTGTCCCGCTACTGCACCGAGAGCCACTGCAATAGGCAGACCTGTCATTCCGCTATTCGGAATACCCACACCCATCGCATTTTTGAAGATATTGGCACTCAACGCCACCTCCATACGCTGTGGTCGCGTACCAAGCACCTCACAAGCCTTTGCCACACAGAGCGATACCGCCATCGGCTCGGTACAGCCTATCGAGAGAATCACCTCTCGGCGTATCAACGCTACGATTTTGTCGTGTTCAAGTGATGTCATACCATTTCGTTTATTGAGCAAAGGTAAGAATTTTACGAGAAATATCAACCTTCACAACTCACAATCTTAATTTTGTGGAGTACAAAAAATGCTTTTTCAATTTTTTAGTGTAATTTTGCAACTTGAAGATATATTAGACAAAGGATGAAAAATTTGAGAAGAGTTCTTGTTACTTTGGCACTTATGTTCATTGCTATCTCGGCAATGGCACAAGATGTCCGCTGGTCGCACTCGCTTCGCGAGGAGGGTGGCGATAGATATACGCTCGTTATTGAGGCGAAGATTGCCCCCGAGATGCACATCTACGGAGTTACGCCCAACAGCGACTGCTACCCTACCACACTCACCTTTACCCCAAGCGAAGGGGCGAAGTTGGAGGGCGCATTTAAGGTTGTAACGCCACCATATATCGTAAATGGCATTGAAGAGTTTAAGGATAAGGCTGTTTTTGAACAGGCGATTGTTGGCAAGAGTGGCTCTTCGGTCAAGGTTGCCATTGAGTATATGGCTTGTAGCGATGCGGGTTGCGGTATGCCAACCGAAGCCGAGATTCTCTGCACAATAGGCGCACCGACAGCCGGCGCAGAGGTGGTAGAGGCGACACCGTCCGCCACCGACGAGGATAGCAGCGCAATATGGTCGTTGGTAGTTGAGGCTATATTGTGGGGCTTTGCAGCGTTGCTGACACCTTGCGTATTCCCGATGGTGCCGATGACCGTATCGTTCTTCACGAAGGGCAGCGGCTCTCCGGCTCGTGGCCGTCTGTACGCTTCACTCTACGGTCTGTTTATCGTATTGCTCTATACGCTCCCTATCGCTGCGTTGATTATTATCACACGCATATTCGGTGGCGATACGGTTACTGCCGACATCTTCAACTGGATTGCGACACATTGGCTTCCGAATATCATCTTCTTCGTGATATTTATGGTCTTCGCCGCCTCGTTCTTTGGAGCGTTTGAGATTGTTATGCCGAGCAAGTTGGTCAATAAGAGCGACTCGCTCTCGGATATTGGCGGTATCGTTGGAGCCTTCTTTATGGCACTCACTCTCGTACTTGTGTCATTCTCTTGCACAGGTCCGATCGTCGGCTCGGTGCTTATCAAATCGACATCGGGAGAGATTTGGGCTCCGATTATCACGATGTTCGCCTTCTCCGTAGCCTTCGCACTCCCATTCACCCTCTTTGCCTTCTTCCCGTCGCTTATGAAGAAGTTGCCGAAGAGTGGCAGTTGGCTCAACTCGGTAAAGGTTGTGTTGGGCTTTGTGGAGGTTGCGCTGGGCTTCAAGTTCCTCTCCACAGCCGATCAGGTATATCATTGGGGACTGCTTGACAGAGAGATATATCTCGCAATTTGGATTGTCGTATTCTCGTTGCTCGGTCTATACCTCTTGGGTAAGATTCGCTTTGCCCACGACGACGAGGTTAAACATATCGGCGTAGGTCGCTTGGCGTTGGCTATCGGCGTATTTACATTCGTAGTCTATATGATTCCGGGACTTTGGGGCGCACCGTTGAAGGCTTTGTCGGGCTATCTGCCTCCAATCTCTACGCAGGACTTCGTGATTGAGAAGTATGCCCCATCGCAGAGCGCAACAAACAACGCAAAATATAGCGATGTACTCCACCTACCTCACGGCTTGCAAGGCTTCTTTGATATAGAGGAGGCGGAGGCGTATGCCAAGCAGGTAAATAAGCCACTCTTTATCGACATCACAGGACACGGTTGCGTAAATTGCCGCGAGATGGAGACCAGAGTCTGGTCCGATGCCACCGTACAGCAGATTTTGCGCGACGAGTATGTCGTAGTGGCACTCTACACCGACGACAAGATGTCGCTTCCGGAGAGTGAGTGGGTAACGACCGACGACGGCAAGGTGTTGAAGACACTCGGCAAGAAGAACTCCCACTACGCCCTCAAACGCTTCAATGTGGCGGCACAACCCTACTATGTCTTGCAGGGCAAAGATGGAGAGATTTTAGGCAACCCGCGTGGCTACGACCTCTCGGTTGATGGCTTTGTGAAGTTCCTCCGCGACGGTGTTCAAGAGTACAAGAAATCAGAGAATAAATAGGTATATTATGGCTAAAATCACAACCATTGCAGCAGCAGATGCACCAAAGGCCGTTGGACCTTATTCGCAAGCACGATTGGTATCGGGCGATGCCGAGACACTATATCTGTCGGGGCAGTTGCCAATCAACCCCACAACCTCAACAATGCCGGAGAGCATAGAGGAGCAGACCGAGCAGTCGCTCAAAAATATGGGTGCTATCCTTGCCGAGGCGGGACTCTCCTTTGATAACGTAGTCAAGACTACCGTTTTGCTCGCTGATATCAAAGATTTTGCAGCGATGAATGGCGTCTATGCGACCTTCTTCCCTAACGAGAAGCCTGCCCGTATGTGCTACGAGGTGGCGGCACTCCCGATGGGTGCGAAGGTTGAGATAGATTGCGTTGCCGTAAAGTAATCGGCGATGATATACCACCTTGACATCACCTCATCAACCAACGATGATGCTCGCGACGAGAAGTATCGCGAGGGTGATGTCGTGTGGGCAGAGTTTCAGACGGCAGGGCGAGGACAGCGCGGACACGTTTGGCACTCCAAGAGGGGCGAGAATCTGACATTCTCGGTGGTGTTGGAGCCAACCTTTTTGCCAATTACCGAGCAGTTTTCGGTGTCGGAGGTTGTGGCGTTATCGTTGGTGGATACGCTTGCGGAGTATGGCATTGAGGCGCGGATAAAGTGGACTAACGATATATATGTGGGCGACAAAAAGTTGGTCGGCATACTTATTGAACACTCTCTCGCACCGACAAGCCTACGCCGTACGATTGTCGGCATCGGCATCAACATCAACCAGACCGAGTTTGACGCATCACTACCAAACCCCGTTTCGATGGCACAACTCTTGGGCAGAGAGTTGAAGGCAGAGGAGGTTCTGCACTGCTTCTTGAAGCACTTGCAACGAAACTACGCTACGCTTCGTGAAATTAAAAACGAAGAAAATTCCATACATCAGCGATATAATAAGTTACTCTATCGTTTAGAAGAATACCATACATACGCTCTACCTTCTGGCGAAAGATTCCGAGCAAAGATTCTCGGCACAGCCCCAAACGGAGCCTTGCGCCTTGAAAACGAGAAAGGAACAATAAAAGATTATTTGTTCAAAGAGGTTGAGTTTATAATTTTTTAACTATATTTGCAAAAGGCTAATGGCAAGAGAGCAATAGAAAATGAAACACTAACGCCTCTAACGTCCCTAATAAGAAACAACTAAAAAACCATATAGATTATGTCAAACATTCCTGCTGAATTGAAATACTCGAATGACCACGAGTGGTGTCGAGTTGAGGGCGAGTTCGCCTATGTTGGTATTACCGACTTTGCGCAGAGCGAGTTGGGCGATATCGTATTTGTTGATATCCAAACCGAGGGCGAGACCTTGGCTGCCGGCGATATCTTCGGAACTATCGAGGCCGTAAAGACCGTATCTGACGCTTTCACCCCTGTTTCGGGCGAGGTTGTAGAGGTAAATCCTGCTATTGACGCAGACCCTGCACTCGTAAACAAGGACCCATACGGCGAGGGCTGGATGGTAAAGATTGCGATGTCAAACCCATCGGAGGTTGATGCACTTCTCTCGGCAGAGGAGTACGCCGCATTTATCGCGAAATAGTCATAAATAATCGACAAAAAAATGAAGAGTGGGTATCCAATATCCACTCTTCTTACATTTCAAATCCGTAGGGAGTCTTATTTCAGACTCTGCAACTCTATCAAGTGAGCATAGACACCGCCCTTTGCAATAAGTTCTTCGTGTCGTCCCTGCTCCACAATCTGACCATCATCAACCACGATAATTTTATCGGCATTTTGAATGGTACTCAATCGGTGAGCAATAACCACCGAGGTACGCCCCTTCAACAACTTATTCAAGGCATCTTGAACAAGTTTCTCGCTCTCGGTATCAAGAGCCGAAGTCGCCTCGTCAAGGATAAGGATATCCGGGTTTTTCAGCACCGCACGGGCAATACTCAAACGCTGACGCTGACCACCCGACAGTTTCGCTCCGCGATCTCCGATATTTGTGTCGTAACCCTCCGGACTCTCCATTATAAAGTTGTGGGCATTTGCCACCTTGCACGCCTCAATAACCTCCTCGTCGGTAGCATCACGACGACCAAGCATTATATTGCTCTTTATAGTGTCGTTGAATAGCACCGTCTCCTGCGATACAAGGCTCATCGCCGAGCGCAACGAATCTTGCTTATAGTCGTGTATAGAGACCCCGTCAATAAGGATTTCGCCGGCATCGGCGTCGTAGAATCGCTCCATCAACTCGCTCAACGTAGATTTTCCTCCACCCGAAGGACCTACCAGAGCCACCGTTTCGCCTTTACGCACCTCAAACGATACACCGCGAATAATCTCACGCGATTTGTCGTAAGAGAAGCGCACATTACGGAACTCTATCTTATCGTTAAAGCCCTTAAACTCCTTTGCATCGGGTGCGTCGTTAATCTCGTTTTTGCCATCAAGCAGTGCAAAGATACGCTCGCCCGCTGCTACACCTTGATTAACGCTTGCGAATTGGTCAATAAAGGCGCGAACAGGGCGTGTAATTTGCGAGAAGGCGGCAATAAAGGCGATGAAGCCCGCAGCACTCAACGACCCCTTCATCACAAGCGAGCCTCCGAATATCAGGATAATCGCCACCGCCGTAATGCCGAGGAACTCACTCATTGGCGATGCCAACTGCTGACGGCGAGCCATCCAAAGCAAGATCTTTGACAGGTCGGTATTTATATCGTGAAACTTCTCCTTTATATACTCCGTTGCAGTGTAGGTCTTAACAATTTTAATACCTCCGAGCGACTCATCAAGCACACTCACCAACTCACCCATACGTCTTTGACTTAAACTTGCAGGGTGGCGCAACTTCTTCACGATGTTTCCGATAAGCAGTCCCACCAATGGCAAGAAGAAGACCGAGAAGAGTGCCAACTCCCACGATATGCTCAACATCAAAACGATATATCCAATAATGAGGAACGGCTCGCGGAATGCCACCTGCAAAGTGTTGGTAATACAGTATTGCACAACCAATACGTCGGAGGTTATGCGCGACATAATATCTCCCTTGCGCTGGTCGCTGAAATAGCCAACATCTTTGCATATCACGCTATCAAACATCGCATTACGCATACGCTGAACAGTCGTTACGCGCAACTGCTCAACAGTATATCCACCGAGGTAGCGGAAGAGGTTCGAGAGCAGATTCATCGCGATAAGAATCACCGCCAACATTGCAAGCACGTTGGTAACCTTCCACTCCGTACCGAAAGTATAGGTGTAGAAGTAGTTGAGCCACTCCTGCAACACTACCCCCTTAAACGAGAGTGCCGGCATTTCGTATATCGGCTGAAATTTATAGTGCTCATCGAACATTGCGTTCAGGATAGGCATAATCATCGCGTAGTTGAAGGTGTTGAACAACGCGTGCAGTGCCGAAAAGATGAAATATGGCACAGCATATCTGCTTATCGGCTTGGCAAAGTCAAGCAGGCGCAAGTATATATTCATCATTGAACCCTTTTTCATTATACCAACCCCTCCTCGTGGAACTCCTGTACCGATTTTATGTAGTGTTCAATCGTCTCCTCCATAGATACAAACGACTTTCCGCCTGCGGCGTTTTTATGACCACCTCCGTTGAAGTAACGGCGAGCGAAGGTATCGACATTCACATCGCCACGCGAACGGAGCGACACACGGATAAAGCCCTGCTGCGCTGTAAACATCGCCGACATCTTCATCTTCTTTATCGTAAGCGGATAGTTCACAAAGCCCTCGTTGTCGCCCTGTTGGAACCAGAAGCGGCGCATCTCCTCCTCGGTAAGCGACATATATGCCACCCGACCGCCGAGCAGAGTCTTCATTTTCCGATTTATGGCATATCCGAAGAGTCGCGCACGACCCTCGGTAAATGAGTTATAGACGTTGTTGTAGATGGTCGGAATATCTATCCCCGTAGCAGCCAACGCCGCCACACCCTCAAAGAGGTCCGGTGTAAGATTTGAGAAGGCGAAGTTACCCGTATCGGTCATCATACCGACATAGAGTTGAGTCGCCACGGTCTGCGATATCACCTCCTTACCATAGAGCGCGACAATCACCGAGTACATCAAAAAGGCTGTACTTGACACCTCCGGATGGGAGAACGAGATATCAAAGTAGTCTGCCGGTTGAAGGTGGTGGTCAATAAGCACGCGCTTGGCGGTGGTATTCTTTGCTACCATCGCTCCGAGTTCGTCGGCACGAGTCAGGGCGTTCATATCGGCACATATAATCACATCGGCCTCCGCAACCGCACTATCAACCCTATGCTCCTCATCATTGCGATATATTATCAACTCCTCCGAAGATGGTATCCAACGCAAATAGTAAGGGAAGTTGTTAGGCACAGAGCAAAGCACCGAATGACCTCTCCGACGTAGAACTTCCGCCAATGCTAACGACGAGCCTATCGCATCACCATCGGGATTTGTATGTCCCACGATAACCACTTTACAAGGCTCGGCAAGGAGTCTTTTAAGACTCTCTATCTTTTCAATCTCTATATTCATCGGCGCAAATATACAACTTTTATTTCATTTTCGCTATCGTAGTGTCTATATAGTATTGTATATCCGCCTTCAATCGTGCATATAGCGGGCTGTCGGTATAGTTTTCGTTGTCAAGCAACACATCTCGTATGGAGCGCAAAGAGTTGGTATAGTTGCTTATCTCGTTCTTCAATGCAACACCCTCCTTTGAGGAGGCAATAATCTTCTGCAAGGAGATTTGGCGCAACTTTTCGCAGACACCCTCCAACAGTCGCATCACCACACAATCCATCAGTGTATGTCCGTGCATATAGAGGTAGGTGTTCTCCGGCTCTACCCCCTTTTTGCGCATTCGCTCCGCAAAGGCGGGTATCTCCGACGACATCTCCGGGTGGTCGGACGACAACATCTGCAATCGGCGTTCCACATTGCGCTTCAACCACGCAATGGTGTTGGCTCCATTCTCCACAATATCGAGGTATCCGAGCCGTACCGAAGCCTTGAAATCTACCAGCGTAAAGACACTCTCCGTATTGCGCGATGCAGAGTAGGCATACCACAAAAACAGTGGATATATGGCACGCGAATACTCTCGCATAAATTTCTCAAAATCAAAGATATGGGCATCATTCTTCACAGCCTTGACACAGACGTTGTGAAGCGACGGAGCGTAGCAGAGATAGTTCTCCGTAGCGTAGGTGTAGGTGTGGAACATAAATGGCGACTCAACGATTCTTCGCGACATCTCGTCCTCCTCCTCAAAGAGGTAGTCAAAGTCCGAGTCCATACAGAGCAACAACTCCTCGTTTGCCCTATCCGCCATTGAGAGCAAGACCTTCTTGCCCTTTGGTAGGTCCTCACGCGTCGGCACCGATATCTCAAAGCGGAGATGCGGGTTGTTGAAGTGGTCAAAGATACCACGCCAAAATGCCACATCCTCATACCCCTCAACAAAGACACGTACCAACCTTCTACCGTCGTCTATCGGTATGGCAGGAGGTAATGTTTCAACATCTACTTTGCTGCGCAGGAGGGCTTTCGCCCTCATTTTTTCAAGCCTCTCCTCGCGCTTACGCGCTTTATTCACACTACGAGTTGTCATAAAACTCCCATTTTTCTCTCTACAAATATACAAAATCTGCGAGAGTTGCCAAAATAATTGTTACTTTTGCATCGTTAATTGGAGAAATGTGAACTTATGGCTGATTGGAAAGAGCGTCTCGGAATGGTCTATTCAACAAATCCCGACTTTGAATACAACTACGACGAGAAGGTTGAGGAGGCTACACTACCACCGTCGCAGCAAGACTTGCGCGTCTGGCGCGACTCAAAGGGGCGAGGCGGAAAGGTTGTAACCATCGTGCGTGGCTTCGTGGGTACGGGTGATGACCTTGCGGAGTTGGGGCGTATGCTCAAACGAGGCTGTGGCGTAGGTGGAAGCACAAAAGATGGCGAGGTGATAATTCAGGGCGACCATCGGGAGCACGTAACCTCGTTGCTTCTCAACGCTGGCTATAAGTGTAAGAAGGTGTAAATCAGACCACAACAGATGAAGAATGTTTGGCGATATATTGTCGTTTTGTGCGCGCTCATCGCGTGCGCACGCACAGCGTCCGCGCAGTATTACTCGTGGGGCGCAGACCCGACATATATGCGCTGGAACAAACTCAAAGGGGACAAGATTAACATTATCTACCCCGATACGGCTCGCACCATCGGCTACAAGATGATGTACTACACGCAGAGTATCAAGCCCGATATCGGATTTGGTTTTAGACACGGACCGATGAAGATTCCGTTCATAATCCACCCCGAAAACTTCTCGTCAAACGGACTTGTGATATGGCTTCCGAAGCGTGTCGAGATACTCTCCTCCCCCTCGATAGATAGTTACTCTATGCCTTGGCTTAAACAGTTGGCGGCTCACGAGTATCGCCACGCCGTGCAGTATAACAACCTAAACCGAGGCGTAGTGCGCGTTTTTAGTTACATCCTCGGCGAGCAGAGTTCTACCATAGGACTTCTCTTTATGCCTCTGTGGGGTTTGGAGGGCGATGCTGTACTCTCCGAGACCTCTATGTCATCATTCGGACGCGCCCTGCAACCAAGTTTCACGATGCACTATCGTGCCGTAGGCGACTTTACGAAGGAGCGACGCAACATTGACAAGTGGTTCTGTGGCTCATATCGCGAGTTTATCCCCGACCACTACCGCTTGGGCTACCAGATTACCACCTACGCCAACACCAAATACAACGAAAATATCTGGAACAACATAGTGCGCTATGCGGTGCGCAACCCTTACGTCTTCGCAACTACTGCGGTGGCGATGAAGCGTTACTACAACACCTCCACGACAAAACTCGTGCGAGAGACCTTTGCCGACCTGAACGACTATTGGCGCACCCTTCCGGAGCGAGAGGACTCCTCTACACGCATCTCCACAACCTCTACAAAGGGCTTCACACAACACCGCTATCCACAACCCTATGGCGAGGGGCAGGTGCTTTCGTTGTGTCAAACCCTTGACCGCCATTCGGCATTTGTGGTAACCGACCTTGACGATGGCACGACAAGACATCTTGCCTATACGGGTGTCGTATCTTCGCGCCCAAGCGAGGTCGTAGGCAACAAGGTTTGGTGGACCGAGTATCGCCGCAGCACTCTCTTTGCCGAGCGCGTAAACTCCAAGTTGTGCTATATGGACTTGGAGCGAGGTCGCACCCGCACCATAAATCGTTTGCGTAGAGCCCTCTACCCTACCGCCATCAGCGAACACGAGTTGGCGTGGGTGGAGTATTTCCCGAATGGAGAGTACAACATCGTGCGCGGCAATCCGAAGCCTCGCCACGAGGAGGAGTATCTGCGTATTAAAATCTCCTCCGATATTGAGATTCACGGCTTGGCATACGACAACTACACCAACGCCCTATACTTTATCGCAACGGACGACAGCGGTATGTGGATAGGTCGCGTAGGCAGAAATCACGACATTGAACATATCACACAGGGGGCATATATCACCATCAGCGACCTTCGTGCCAAAGATGGCGTTCTCTACTTCGGCTCCATAGAGTCGGGCTACGACGAGGTACACTGCTACGACCTCCGCACAAACGAGGAGAAGCGCATCTCAACCTCAAAGTATGGCTCATTCTCACCTATGCCTGCCGATAGTGGCAAGGTGCTGATGACCACCTACGACCGATATGGATACCACCTCGCCAAGCAGAGCATAGACCGCGATACCCTGCCGACGGTACTCCCTTCACGCCTGCCACGTAACGTCGTCAATCCACAACGTAAGCAGTGGAACAATATAAACCTTGACACCGTACGCTTCGTGGGTGTGGACTCAATGCAGCGAGCCGCTGCCAACACACAGAGGCTGCGCAATCGCAGATATTCGGGTGCCGCCCACCTCTTCAATATCCACTCGTGGGCTCCCGTTTCGTACGACCCGTTTGCACTATCGGAGGAGGGTGCTTTGGACTTCAACCTCGGTGTTACGGTAATGTCGCAAAACCTCCTCTCTACCGCCGACGGCTTCGCAAGTTGGGGTTGGAATGCCAAGGAGGGGCATATCTTCAAAGGCTCGTTCCGCTACTATGGTTTAGGACTCAATTTAAGTATTCACGCCACCTATGGAGGTACACAACAACTATACTCGGCTTACACCTACCTCTACGACCCAATCAAGCAGGACTATGTTCTGATTCTTCCGGGCGAGAAGGCGGAGTATATAACAAACCCTATAACAGGCAAACAGGAACTTGTAATAAACGAAGTACCTAAACAGGGCAAATACTACAACGTCGGCGTAGCAGCCTCGTTGCCTCTCTACTTCCAAGCGGGTTACCACACCCGTTATGCGCAATTCACGGCACGCTACGACTACTCTAACGGCTTGGTTGCCAAACTTGACAACCTCAACCTTGATCTTACGAGTGGCAAGGTATCAAACCTCGCCAAGATTGGCTATAAGGAGGGTTTGCACCTCCTGCAATTCGGTATTGGCTATCAGGATATGGTGCAGTTGGCCCACAAGGACTTCCTGCCAAAGTGGGGACAGGTGCTGTCGCTCAACTACGCGCTCAACCCTGCCGACAACAACTTCTCGCACCTTATCTCCGCCTATGGAAAGGCCTACTTCCCCGGCTTTATGAAGCACCACTCGCTCTCCATTGCGGGGGTATATCAAACCTCGCTCGGAGGCTTCAAGGCGGAGAATGCCCTCTCCAACCTCGCGTTCCACTCCGGACGTTTGGTACCGCGTGGCTTCTACACCTCGGAGATTGCAAATCATAACTATGTGGCCACCTCGCTCAACTACGCGATGCCGATATGGTGTCCGGAGGGTGGTATCGGCTCAATCATCTACTTCAAACGAGTACGACTCAACCTCGGTTTCGACTACGCCTCGTTTGACAACCTCCTGCTTGGCGAGGTAAATAACGGCACAAACCTCCAAACATTCAAAAATCGCAAACATATCTTCGCCTACGGTGGAGATCTCTCAATAGACTTTAACCTATTCCGTATGCCCGCCTCGGGAACAACATCGCTTACACTCTCCATCTATAAGCCACACGGCAAGAGAGGCGTATTTGTCTCGGCAGGTATGGGATTACCGTTTTAACAGAATTGAAAACTATGAAGAAGGGTTCAAAAAAGAGCAAAAAGAGTTGGAGCAAAAGATTTATCACGTGGTTATGGGTTCTCTTCATCACCCCGTTTGTTCTCTTGGGCTTAATGCTGATATTGGCGGCAAGTGGCGTATTCGGACGAATGCCGTCGTTTGAGGAGTTGGAGAATCCAAAGAGCAATCTGGCAACCGAGATATATGGCGACAACGGAGAGATTATCGGCAGTTTCTTTGTTCAGAATCGCTCCTATGTGCAGTATGCCGACCTCTTTCCTCGGGACTCCACAAAACGGATAGACTCTACCAAACTGATAACCATATCGGGCAGAGAGGTGCCGCCTTTGGCTGCTGCCCTTATTGCGACAGAGGACTCCCGCTTCTACTCCCATTCGGGTGTCGATATACCATCGCTGGCACGTGTGGCTGTAAAGACCATCGTTCTGCAACATAGTTCGCAGGGTGGAGGTAGCACCATCACACAACAGTTGGCGAAGAACCTCTTCCCTCGCGGGGAGCGCGATGATAATAAAATTGTGCGGACTCTGAAACTTGTTATCGCAAAGTTCAAGGAGTGGGTTACCGCCATCAAACTTGAACGCAACTATACCAAGGAGGAGATTGTGGCGATGTATCTCAACACCGTTGAGTATGGCTCGAATGCCTATGGCATCAAGTCGGCGGCAGCAACCTTCTTCGGCAAGACACCTTCCGAGTTAAACCTCCAAGAGGCAGCCGTATTGGTTGGTGTTGTAAATGCGCCGACACGCTACTCGCCACGACGAAATCCGGAGAATGCACTAAAACGTCGCAACACCGTACTGCGACGTATCCAGACCGCAGGAGGTATCACCAAGGAGGAGTGCGACTCGCTCTCTGCACTACCTATCGTACTGAACTATCAGCCAATCTCGCACAACTACGGTCGTGCCACCTACTTCCGCGAGATGTTGCGACTGACGATGAATGCCAAGCGTCCGAAGCGTCGCAACTTCTACACGACGTGGGACTACGAGCAGGCGTGCAAGGAGTATGACGAGAATCCGATTATCGGCTGGTGCCACAAGAATCGTAAGGCAGATGGCTCGCCATACGACATCTACCGCGACGGCTTGAAGATATATACCACGATAAACCCTACGATGCAGGAGTATGCGGAGGCCTCCGTACAGAAACAGTTGCAGACCACCATTCAGCCTGCAATGGACAGACAGGTGAGGGAGACCAAAAAACTCTTCCAAAACCTCACCAAAGAGGAGGAAGAGGCTATCATCAAGCGAGCAATGCGCCAGTCGGACCGCTTCTACAATATGAAGCAGGCGGGCATCTCCGACAAGGAGATCTACGCCTCCTTCTACAAGAGGTGCGATATGAAGGTCTTTACCTTCAATGGCGAGCGCGACACCCTGCTCACACCTCGCGACTCGATACTCCACCATAAGCGAATTATGCGTGCAGCATTTGTTGCAATGGAACCACAAACGGGACATCTTAAAGCCTATGTGGGCGGTCCTTCGTTCCAATACTTCAAGTACGATATGGCGAAGCAGGGCAAGCGACAGGTCGGCTCTACAATCAAGCCTTTCGTCTATACCTTTGCTATTGACCACCTCGGACTTACACCTTGCACGATGGTGCCAAACCTCCCCGTAACGATTGAGACGGCGGTGGGTGCTGCGTGGTCGCCCAAGGAGTCGGGCAATGTTGAGTACGACGGAGTGTTGCACCCTCTGCGTTGGGGCTTGGCTCACTCACGTAACAACTACTCGGCGTGGGTTATGAAGCAGGCGAAGCAGCCACAGGCGGTTGCCGATTTTATCCACAATATGGGCATTATGAGTTTTATTGACCCTGTATATGCCCTCTGCGTCGGCTCGTTTGAATCAAACGTCTATGAGATGGTCAGCGCGTACTCAACCTTCGCCAATGAGGGTGTCTATACCTCGCCTATCTTTGTTACGCATATTGAGGATAAGCAAGGAAATATAATCTCCTCATTCACGAGTTCCTCGCAAGATGCCATAAGCAAGGAGTCGGCATATACGATGATTGAGATGATGAAGGGGGTTATCCGCAAAGGTACAGGTCGCCGACTTGTCTGGGGCTACGGTATGGAGAATGTCGAGGTCGCAGGCAAGACCGGTACAACAAACGAAAACCGCGATGCGTGGTTTATGTGTATCACCCCGAAACTCGTAGCGGGTGCTTGGGTAGGAGGCGAGGACCAATCTATTCACCTCACACGTCGCGCCGAAGGCTCGGTTATGGCACTCCCTATCGTGGGCGACTTTCTGCGCCGAGTACACAAAGACGAGAGCCTAAACGTGAAGCCTACCGACAAATTCACCCGCCCTACACATTGGGTTGAGGCGGAGTGCGAAGATGCCGAGAGCCCCGCTTCGGAGGCCGCTTTACTCAAAGACGAATTTTTTGAGTAAAATTGACAATTAAAAAAGGCTAATGGCTAATGGCTAATAGCCTTTTGAAAGACAACGAAATAGTAATAACATACAGGTAGCAAATTTAACGGAGCGTAGCGACAAGCCGCCCTTTTTCAACCGCCGACAAGATGAGAGCAGAGAGTGCTTGCACACTATGCCGAGTCGCGAAGAAGGAAGACCGAAGGTCAAAGGGAGGTTTGGAGGGAATGTCAAAACTGAATAATTTTCATAATTCAGCCCTGACGCAATCGTTAAGTTTGAAATGAAGAGATAACAAAATAGTAACAACATACAGATAACACAAAATTATGAAAGTTGCAGTTGTTGGCGCAAGTGGCGCCGTAGGTCAGGAGTTTTTAAGAATCCTTGATGAGCATAATTTCCCGATTGACGAGTTGGTACTATTCGGCTCGGCACGCAGTGCGGGACAGACCCGAACATTCAGAGGTAAAGAGATTATAATCAAGGAGTTGAAGCATAACGACGACTTCAAGGATATAGACCTTGCATTGGTGTCGGCGGGAGGCAGCATCTCAAAGGAGTTTGCCGAGACCATCACCAAGCACGGAACACTTATGATTGACAATTCGAGTTGTTTCAGAATGGATAGCGATGTGCCGTTGGTGGTACCGGAGGTAAATGCGGAAGATGCCCTCAACGCACCACGTCGCATTATCGCCAACCCGAACTGCACAACGATACAGATGGTCGTGGCACTCAACGCCATAGAGAAACTCTCACACATCAAGCGTGTACACGTTTCGACCTACCAATCGGCAAGTGGGGCGGGTGCGCAAGCGATGGCGGAGTTGGAGGCACAACACGCCTCTATCGCAAAGGGTGAGGAGGCAAAGGTGGAGAAGTTCGCCTATCAACTCGCCTTCAATGTCATTCCGCATATTGACATCTTTACCGACAACGGCTATACGAAGGAGGAGATGAAGATGCACAACGAGACACGCAAAATTATGCACTCCGATATCGCCGTGTCGGCAACCTGCGTGCGAGTACCCGTTATGCGAGCCCACTCCGAGAGTATCTGGGTGGAGACCGAGCGACCAATATCCGTTGAGGAGGCGACCAAGGCGTTTGCCGAGGCGGAGGGTGTTATCGTAGTGGATAATCCCGCCGAGAAGGAGTACCCGATGCCACTCTTCATCGCCCACAAAGAGCCTGTCTATGTGGGACGTATCCGCAAGGATATAACCAACGACAACGGATTGTCGTTCTGGTGTGTAGCCGACCAAATCAAGAAGGGTGCAGCCTTAAATGCGGTACAGATAGCCGAGTGGTTGGTCAAAAAGGGTGTTTTGCGCTAAATTTTGCAATAAAGGGGGCAGAATTTTGGCAAATTCGTTAATTCATTATAACTTTGCACGATTTAGCACGCATACGCGCGCACAAGAATAGGAGAACGTCCGATATGAAAAGAGTTCACAAAATACTCCTCGTTGCGGTGGTAGCACTCTTGGTGTGCCCCCTCCATTCGTTTGGTGAGGTGGTATCTTCACAGCCAAAGCGGGAGCAGAAGAGCAACACCGAGTCAAACAAGGAGATTAAGGGTGTACATCGCATCATCAAGAGTGGCGACCCTCAACTGATGTACTCAAAGGGCTTGGAGTTCTACAATATCGATAAGTGGAGAAAGGCATCGGATCTCTTTGACGCTTGTAGAGGCTACTACGTAGGTAGCGAGCGTGAGGACTCTATCGCCTTCTTTGCGGCACGAAGCAAATTCAAGAACCGCAACTACGCCGATGCCACCCTGCAACTTGAAGATTTCCGCCGCAAGTTCGGACGCAGTATCTTCTTGGAGGATGCAGAGGCGATGTTGGCGATGTGTAGTTACTACCTCGCACCGGGTCCATCTCGCGACCAGACAATCACCACGCAGGCGATTATCGCCTTTACGGAGTTTATTGAGCGTTATCCGAACTCCAAGCGCGTGGAGGCATTCTCCAAGTTGATAGAGGAACTTCACGGACGATTGTTGGAGAAGGCGTATATCAACGCCTACACCTACTACAAGATTCAGCGATACAAGTCGGCTGTGGTGGCATTCCGCAACGCCTTGAAGCAGTTCCCCGACACGCCGTACCGCGAGGAGATTCTCTACCATATCGCCGCTTCGCAGTATCGCCTTGCTCACAACTCGATTGAGTCCAAGCAGGCGGAGCGATACCTGAATGTGCTGGACTCCTACTACTCGTTGATTAACGAATTTCCGGAGTCAAAGTATCGCAAGGAGTTGGAGCGATACACCAAGGAGGCAAAAGATTTTTTGGATAAGAACAACATAGCAAATAACAATAAGAACAATGGAAATTAAGAAGAACATTCCGAACAACACCGTTACTCGCAAACTTGCCGACTTCGACCACGAGACTGGCAACGTCTATAAGAGTATCAACGTAATCGCTCGTCGTGCCAACCAGATTGCGGCAGACTTGAAGAGCGAACTCAAAAACAAACTCAACGAGTTCTCGTCGCCTACCGACACTATGGAGGAGACCTTTGAGAACCGCGAGCAGATTGAGATTTCGCGCTACTACGAGCGTCTTCCGAAGCCAACCATCATCGCAACCGAGGAGTTCCTCGACGATGAGGTTTACTTCCGCGACGGCAAGGAGTAAAACTTTTAGGCTATTGGCCATTAGCCATTAGCCGTTAGCTTTTTCAAGAAGATGTTAAAAGGTAAACATATTCTATTGGGCATAACCGGCAGCATAGCAGCATATAAGGCGGCTATGCTTTGTCGTCTTTTGCGCGTTGCAGGTGCCGAAGTCAAAGTCGTGATGACACCGACAGCCAAGGAGTTTATCACACCCGTTACGATGGCAACCCTCTCGAAGAACCCTATTGCCGTAGAGTTCTACAATCCGGAGAATGGCGATTGGCACTCCCATATTGCAATGGGAGAGTGGGCAGACTGCTACCTCATAGCCCCTGCCACGGCAAATACCATTGCCAAGATGGCGTATGGCATTGCCGACAATCTCCTGCTCACGACCTACCTCTCGGCTCGTTGCCAAACGGTCGTAGCACCCGCTATGGACTGCGATATGTTTGCCCACCCTACGACCACCGAAAACCTTGATATACTCCGCAAGCGCGGCGTCGTTATCTTGGAGTCGCCGGAGGGAGAGTTGGCAAGCGGTCTTTCGGGCAAGGGAAGAATGGCAGAGCCGGAGGCTATCGTTAGAGAGATTGACAACCTGCTCTCGGCGAAGCAGAGCCTTGCGGGCAGACGCTTCTTGATAACTGCGGGTGCAACCTGCGAGGCGATAGACCCTGTGCGCTACATCTCAAACCACTCTACGGGCAAGATGGGCTATGCCATAGCCGACACTCTCGCCAAGCGAGGCGCAAAGGTTACCCTTATCAGCGGTAAGAGCGCACTGCCTACACCACAGAATGTGGAGCGCGTAGATGTCTGCTCGGCAGAGGAGATGTATCAGGCAACGCTCGCCCGCTTTGAGGAGGTGGATTGCGCTGTAATGTGCGCTGCGGTGGCAGACTACACCCCCGTAGAGGTTAGTAGCGAGAAGATGAAAAAGAGTGATGATACAATCACCCTTACACTTCGCAAAACACACGATATTGCACGCGAGGTTGGCGCGAAGAAGGGCAACCGCGTAGTTGTAGGCTTTGCCCTTGAAACCGAAAATGAGAAGACCAACGCCGAGAAGAAGTTGAGAGAGAAGAATTTGGATATGATTGTTCTCAACTCGTTGCGCGATAAGGGTGCAGGATTTGGTTGCGACACCAACAAGGTTACTCTCATAGATGCCTTCTCACAGGAGGAGTTACCTCTCTGCTCAAAGAGTGAGGTTGCCGAGCATATCGCTGACCGCATAGAAAAACTACTCAACAGATAGTTATGTTAAAGAGTCTTTTGGTTGAGAACTACGCTCTTATAGACCACCTTGAAATAGAGTGGGCTCCGTCGCTCAATATCATTACGGGCGAGACGGGTGCCGGAAAGTCTATTCTGCTCGGAGCGATGCAACTT
>JAFXHB010000082.1 GCA_017536605.1 Alistipes sp. | reverse complement strand
GTAGGAGTGTGCTGACTATGAGGCTAAAATCGTTGCAGCGGGTGGCATCGACCTCTTCCTCGGCGGTATCGGTGAGGACGGACACCTCGCCTTCAACGAGCCTTTCTCGTCGTTGGAGTCGCGCACACGCATCAAGACTCTGACCTACGATACATTGGTCGTAAACTCTCGCTTCTTCGACAACGATGTAAACAAGGTTCCAAAGTTGGCTTTGACCGTAGGTGTCGGCACTGTCCTCTCGGCAAAGGAGGTTGTTATCTTGGCATTCGGACACAAGAAGGCGATGGCTCTCCACAACGCTATTGAGGGTGCATATTCGCACACTTGCACCGCTTCGGCATTGCAGGTACACCCTCACGGTATGATCGTATGCGACGAGAACGCTACCGTAGAGTTGAAGGTTGGCACATATCGCTACTTCAAGGATATTGAGAAGGATAATATCTAAAAATAAGTAACCTAAAACTAAATACTTAAACATTATGGACATTAACAATGTAAAGAAGGCATTTGCCGACCATTTTGAGGGTAAGTGCGCTGTTTATGCTTCACCGGGTCGTATCAACCTTATCGGTGAGCACACCGACTACAATGGCGGTTTCGTATTTCCGGGTGCAGTGGATTGCGGTATCGTAGCGGCAATTCTCCCTAACGGACTTGACAAGGTTCGTGCATATTCGATGGATATGGACGAGTTGGCAGAGTTCGGCTTGAAGGAGGAGGACGCACCGGAGCAGGGCTGGGCAAAGTATATCTTTGGCGTATGCCGCGAGATGGCAAAGTTGGGCGTAGAGGTCAAGGGCTTTGACTGCGCATTCGCAGGCGATGTACCTCTCGGAGCAGGTATGTCTTCGTCGGCAGCGTTGGAGAGTACCTTCGCTTATGCTGTGAACGATATGTTCGCCGACAACAAGATTGACAAGTTCTCGTTGGCAAAGGTTGGTCAGATGACCGAGCACCACTATGTAGGTGTTAATTGCGGTATTATGGACCAGTTTGCATCGGTATTCGGCAAGTAGGGTAACCTTATGCGCCTTGACTGCCGTTCGATGGAGTTTGAGTACTTCCCATTTGACCCACAGGGCTACAAGTTGTTGCTCGTGAACTCGGTGGTGAAGCACGAGTTGGTTGATTCTCCTTACAACAAGCGTCGCGAGTCGTGCGAGCGCGTAGCAAAGACTCTCGGTGTTGAGACCTTGCGCGATGCAGAGTTTGAGGACTTGGAGCGCGTAAAGGGCGAAATCTCGGAGGAGGACTACAAGCGTGCGAAGTACGTTATCGGCGAGAAGCAGCGCGTGCTTGATGTATGCGACGCTCTCGTCAAGGGCGACTACGAGACCGTAGGTAAGCGTATGTACGAAACCCACTGGGGTATGTCAAAGGACTACGAGGTATCGTGCGAGGAGTTGGACTTCTTGGCAGAGTTGGCAGAGAAGTGCGGCGTAACAGGTTCGCGCATTATGGGTGGCGGCTTCGGCGGTTGCACCATCAACCTCGTGAAGGAGGAGTTGTACGACAACTTCGTGGCTACCGCCAAGAAGGAGTTTGCTGCAAAGTATGGACACGAGCCAAAGATCTACGATGTAGTTATCTCTGACGGCGCACGTCGCTTGGAGTAATCAATCTATCAAATATGGGAGAGTGGCAGACCTTTCGGTTAGCCACTCTTCTATATTATATATAGGTATAGTATGGAATTTGCATTTAATAGAATAATTATTTAACTTTGTGAAGACAACTAAAATAATATGTAATACTATGGGCAAATTCTTAAATCCTTTCCGCACGCTTAACGGAGTAAAAACCCTTATCTGGGGTTTGATGTTTATCGTAGCCTCTGCCCTGATTTTATGGGCAGGAGGAGCAGTACAAGATGGATATCTGCACTATACATATCTTGATTTAACGTGGTGGCAGGTTGGTGTGATGGAGTTGCTTTGGTGGTTGTTGCCAACAGTGATACTCTACCTAATCGGTCTTGTGTGGCGACACTCAAAAGTTAGCATCGTTAATCTATTGGGCACAACAGCCTTCTCGCACTTGGCGATGATACCGTCAATAGCCCTGCTTGCGATACCATATTTCAAGGAGTTATCGGTAGCCATTTTGGAGGCAGTCAAGAGTGGTGTTCTCCCTTCAATCGCAGACCTGTGCGCTATGTCGGTAATGGGCATTGTAAGTTTGGCGTGCCTCGTTCTATTCTATATCTGGAACTATAAGGCCTTTGCAACCTCGTGTAATGTGCGCGGTGGTTGGGTTATCACGGTCTATGTGTTGGTACAGTTGATAATCACCATACTCGGTGGCTATATCTCGCAACCGATACTCTCGGCATTCTGCCATTAGGTATTTACTATTGGCCATTAGCCATTTCAAGATATAAAATTCTCCTCCCCAACTTCAAAATCGGAGGTGGTGGAGGAGATTTGTGCCAAACAAAAAAAATATTTTTAAGATGTAGTGATTGCCCTCCACAACTTCAAAATCGGAGGTGGTGGAGGAAATTTTGTGCGAAGCAACACTCCCACGAAAAATGATATTTTAAGCAGATGAGAGTAAGGCGCATAAGAAATCCGCTTGCGCAGTTTACTTATCGTAAATGAGCAAGCGGATTATCGCAATGCAACGCAGCTATCGCTGCTTAAAATGATTTTTAATTTCTCGTCAGAAGCCGTGAGATGTGGTGCATCACAAAAGAAATATCGTCGGGATAGTACTAAAACGTACAGCCCGACGATATTTACTTATAGTGATGTGCCGCAGATTGCGGCTTATCACGAGAAATACTATTTGTTGTAGGCCTTCATTACCGAGATAAGGTCAAGAACCTTGTTCGAGTAACCCCACTCGTTGTCGTACCAAGATACAACCTTAACAAAGGTGTCAGTCAAAGCGATACCAGCCTTTGCATCGAAGATAGAAGTGCGAGCGTCGCCGAGGAAGTCAGACGATACAACGTCCTCATCGGTGTAACCGAGAACGCCTGCCAACTCATTCTCCGAAGCAGCCTTCATTGCAGCGCAGATCTCTGCGTATGTTGCAGGCTTTGCCAAGTTTACAGTAAGGTCAACAACCGAAACGTCCAAAGTAGGAACGCGGAATGCCATACCTGTAAGTTTGCCGTTCAACTCTGGGAGAACTACACCCACAGCCTTTGCAGCACCGGTTGAAGATGGGATAATGTTGCCGGCAGCAGCACGACCACCACGCCAGTCCTTCAAAGATGGACCATCAACAGTCTTCTGTGTAGCAGTAGTAGCGTGAACGGTAGTCATCAAACCGTCAGCGATACCCCAATTGTCGTTCAACACCTTTGCGATTGGTGCCAAGCAGTTGGTAGTACAAGAAGCGTTAGAAACGATAGTCTGACCGCAGTAAGTATTAGTATTAACACCGCAAACGAACATAGGAGTCTTATCCTTTGCAGGAGCCGACATAACTACATACTTTGCACCAGCCTTGATGTGAGCCTC
>JAFXHB010000081.1 GCA_017536605.1 Alistipes sp. | reverse complement strand
GTTGTTACGCATCAGCGTATGCGACATCTGCGGTGTCGCCTCGTCACGGCTGTTTATCCACCCCTTGTAGTTGTCGCAGACGAAACGGCCGAAGATGCGGTTTGCCTCGACCTTCTGATACTGCAAAATCTCACGAATAGACTCGTCACCACCCGCCAACTCGATATCCCAATTCACGAGCTTGCGATATATCGAGCACCATTGACTGAAGCTCTTTGCATTCTGCATCGACACCGCAATACGCCCAAACTCGGCACGATAATCTGCGGTGCTTTGTTCGGTCACAAGTTGTTGCGAGAGAACATGCTTCTTGATGAGTGGCAACATCTGCGACGGATTTACGGGCTTGACGATGTAGTCGGCAATCTTCGAGCCTATCGCCTTATCCATAATATCCTCCTCCTCGCTCTTCGTAACCATAATTACGGGCGTTGTCGGGCGGATATCCTTGATAAGGGGCAGGGTTTCAAGACCTGTCATTCCCGGCATCATCTCGTCAAGAATAATCACGTCGTACGCCACCTCCGCAGCCATATCTATCGCATCGTAGCCATTGTTGCAGGTCGCCACCTCGTAGCCCTTTGATTTGAGCAACAAGATATGCGGTGTCAGCAACTCAATCTCATCATCTACCCACAGAATCTTTACCATATCTATCTCTTTTTATGAGCGAACACATCGACTATTGTCGGGAAGGAGTGTTTCAAATTATCCGCCACCTCCGTCGCCGAACACCAGCAGACGCGCTCAATGCCCTCCTCCATCTGTGGAACAAGCGCAACATCGCTCTTAACGTACATCGCGTACCACGCTGTGCGCTTCAACTCCCACACTCCATAAACGGAATAGACGTGGTAGGTATTGCACAGAAACTCCCCAATTTCAATCCCCTTTACGCCGGTCTCCTCCTCAACCTCGCGCACGGCGCACACTTCGTCGCTCTCAAACGGCTCAACGTGTCCCTTCGGCAAATCCCAGCGACCACGACGATACATCATCAGGCTCTCGCCCCTCTCGTTCTCGACTAAACCGCCCGCCGCCTCAACATACTTAAACATCGTGAGCAGCCGTTCAAAAAGTTGCTCCACCGAGTCGCCAACAACCTCTATAATGTTGAATGTTTCAAAAATTTTGACTATTTTCGCCCTTGAAAACTCCGACTCTGCCAAGCGGTAATGCGCTTCGCAATTTGAAGGTGAGTCGGTCAGTATGAGAGTTTTATCTGTAAAATATATACGTTGTTCCATCGTTATTCGTTACAAAGTATATGCAAAGATAGAAAATTTTAAGATGTAACCAATAAAAGAGTATGAAAAAATCGGTTATTGCTATGGCTTTTTTAGCATTAGGAGCGGTCGGCTGCAACACTGCACCCGAACCCCTCAAAATTGACAACGCACTCACCTCGGAGGAGATTGCGGCAGCGCGACTCACACCGGAGGTGATGTGGAAGATGGGGCGCATCGGCGACTACGCCATTTCGCCCGACGGAGCAACCGTCATCTACACGCTCACCCGCTACAATATGGAGGAGAATAGGGGTGTCAGCGTAATCGTCAGCCGCGACCTCGCCTCGGGCGAGGAGCGCACCCTGACCGACACCTCCGCAACCTCGGTTTCGCCCGTATGGAGTGCCGATGGCAAGAGCATCTGGTTCGGCACAAATCGCGGTGGCGATATGCAGTTGTGGAAGATGCTTGCCGACGGCTCACAGCCGAAGCAGATTTCGCATATTGAGGGTGGCATTGAGGGCTTCGGCATCGCCCCCGACGAGAGGCATATCTACTACACCCAATACGTTCACGCAAAGGATATCAACTCGGCTGATATTCACAGCGATATGGCAAAGTCGAAGGCTCGTATCTACGACGATCTGATGGTGCGCCATTGGGACTATTGGGATAGCGGAAAGTACCTCCATATCTTCGTTGCCGACCTCTTGGCAAACGGGGTTAGTGAGGGCATTGACATCATCGGCAAAGATGCCGCTTGGGACGCACCGCTTGCGCCATATTTTGACCACGCCGAGATTGCGTGGAGCCCCGACGGAGAGCAGCTCGCCTACACTTGCAAGCCACTTACAGGTACGGAGTATGCCGAATCAACCAACTCGGATATATTTATCTACGTGCTTAACAGCGGTGTAACACTCAACATCTGCAAGGGTAATAGCGACTTCCCGTTGAAGGGCTACGACAAGTACCCCGTATGGTCGCCAAGTGGTACAAAAATCGCCTTCCGTTCGCAGGAGCGTGAAGGCAACGAGGCGGACAAGGAGCGACTTATGCTCTACGATATCCCTACGGGCAAGATTACCTATCTGACTCCAAACTTTGACTACCACGCCACAAATGTCGTATGGAATGGCGAGGATATGCTCTACTTCATCGCACCGATTGAGGCGACACACCAGATTTGTCGCGTCAAGGCCGACGGCACGGGCGAGGTGGAGGTCGTAACAAAGGGCGACCACGATATCAACTCCATTGCAATAAGCGAGTGGCTCTGCGTAGGCTCGGTGATGACTATCTCAATGGCTCCCGAACTCTTTGAGTTTGACCTCCCAACCGGCAAGATGACAAAGATGACCTCCGTGAACGACTTCGTCTATGACAATATCGAGATGGGCGAGGTGCAGAAGCGTTGGGTTAAGACCACCGACGGCAAGAAGATGCTGACGTGGGTTATCCTTCCGCCAGACTTTGACGAAAACAAGAAGTACCCGACACTACTCTACTGTCAGGGCGGTCCGCAGAGCGTTGTTTCGCAGTTTTGGAGTTACCGCTGGAACTTCCAACTGATGGCGGCGCAGGGCTATGTTGTCGTAGCACCAAACCGTCGTGGAGTGCCTTCATTCGGGCAGGAGTGGCTTGACCAGATTTCGGGCGACTATTCGGGACAGAATATCCGCGACTACCTCTCCGCGATTGACGACGTAGCGAAGGAGAAGTGGGTTGATAAGGAGCGACTTGGTTGCGTTGGCGCATCGTATGGCGGATACTCCGTATTCTACCTTGCAGGACACCACGAGAAGCGATTTAAGGCATTTATCGCCCACTGTGGAATCTTCAACTTTGAGTCAATGTACGGACACACCGAGGAGTTATTCTTCGTAAACAACGACTACGGAGGTCCATATTGGGATAAGAAGAATAAGACCGCAAAACGCTCCTACGCCAACTCGCCACACAAGGCGGTGGATAAGTGGGATACCCCTATCTTGATTATCACGGGCGAGCGCGACTACCGCATACCTTACACGCAGTCGTTGGAGGCATTCACTGCCGCCCGCGTAAGGGGTATTCCTGCACGTTTGGTATCGTTTGAGAATGAGGCTCATCAGGTCTTCAAACCGCAGAACTCGCTCGTATGGAACAGAGAGTTTTTCGGCTGGTTAGAGAGATACCTTAAATAGTCGATTTCGACCAATTTTCGCACAAAGGAGTGGAGAGCAGATGCCCTTCACTCCTCACTTTTTGCCTATTCGTGGGGAAAAATCGGCTGTTCGTTGAAAAAATTTTTATATATAATATAACAGGACTATTTTTGCACCGAGTTTAATTGGATAGTTATGAGAAAATTCTACTTGGTATCACTTATCTTCTGTGTTGCAGCCACCCTCGCCTGCTCAAAGGTTGAGGAGGGCAACAAGGTGGTAGAGATGCCGAATGAGGGGGTGGCAATCGGGCTACCCATAGAGGTATCACGAACAGCATTAAATGGCGAGAGTGCTTCGTGGGTAGAGGGCGACACCTTCTCCCTATGGGCGAAGAATGACTCCGGACAGCGCATCATCAAGGCTGCGCCATTTACTATGATGTACTATTGGGACTCCTACAAGTCGGCAGTCTTCACATCGCAGCAAGGTCCTATCGCCGAGGGTGTATATACATACTACGCCGTATCGCCAACACCGACCACCTACGACAACAACCGCTACACCGCAACCTACACTATCCCTGCCGAGCAGCAGGGAGACTCATTTAATGGGGCTTACGATATTATGGTTGCAGAGCCTGTTACCGAGGCTGCGGCTCTGATTTCCGAGGAGGTGAATGACCTCAAACTCGACTTTCACCACAAGATGCATATCGTGAAGATGACTATTCCGGAGGGTGGCAACCCATTCTCCACCGCTATTTCACAAGTTGTCTTTACTTTTCCAACGGGTGTAACAGGTACAGCCGAGGTGGATGCTACAAATGTGGCAACCAAGCCTACAATCAGCCAGACCAATAAGCAGTTGGTGGTAAATATACCAAACGGCTTTGACGAGGGAGAGAGCGCGTGGGCAACAATTCTTCCCGTAAATATCTCGGGAGAGGTTCGCTACTACGCCGTTTCGGCTATCGGACAACGCACTCGCGAGAGGGTCTTCACAATGAATAAAGAGTGCCAAGAGGGACACATCACCCCTCTTACCCTTACAGTACCAGACCCTATCACGATTATACGCCTATCTCTCGGCAACAACTATCTGGGTGAGGCTGTGAAGAACATCACTATTTTTGACCATAATGGCTCTCAAATCGGTAGTTTCACCGCTAATTCAAGCAACACCTACGACTTGATTGAGTATGGTGTCTTTGAGAATGGTCTATTCCACACCTACTCGGGCAAGGTATTTACAGCACGCTTTGAGAGTCAAAATGCTATCGTTGAGCAGAAATTCACAATGCCTACTGTCGGTAAGTATGCTGTTCTTACCCCTCCAGCGATAGATGTGCCATACCTCTTCTATGATGACTTTGCGGGCATAAAAGAGGACTTCGCGAAGAACGACCTCGATGAAGATTCACTTAATTCGGCTGATGGAATACTCTTCTCTACCGCTGTTTCGGGCTGGAATGGCGCTCACATCAAGGGTGTAGCGGGCAAGTGTGTCCGTATAAACACTCGCCACGAGAGTACCGGTGGCTCAACCCGAAGCACAGGTCGTCTTGACACCCCTGCAATGAAGTGTCTGAAATCGGGCGCATCGGTAAAGCTCAAAGTGGAATTTGATATGGGCTCGTATATCCGCGAATCGGGTTACAGCCACAATAGCGAAATATACTGTATTGCCGGCACAACCACCAAGTCGGAGTCTTCGGCAATAAATGGATGGTCAGAGAGAAAGGTCTTTGCTAGCCCTGCGAATGACCTTAACCGTATCCCTCCAATGCTCGAAAAGCACTGCTGGTCATCGGGACATATCGCGCCTAAATATGGCAACAATAGCTTTGGTGATGCCTTCCCAACATACTCATTCACAGCAAGCGATTGCACACGCGCAACCCGTGTAACGCTGGTGCCTGGAACTAACCAAGATGAGTTTATCCTTATGGGTAATGTTCACTACTACCTCTATATCGACAATATCAGAGTTTCAATCGCACAATAGGAGTTTCAAGATATGAAAAAGATACTTTTTGCAATAGCACTTGCGCTCGTAGCGGTTGCGTGCAACAACAACGAGGCTGTTCCTACGGGCGAGGGTTTTATAAATATAAACGCTACAACCCGTGGCGAGGTTGCAGATGCCTCCGCTACCGGTGGAACAAAGATTACGCGATACCTCCCGCAGATGGAGTCGTTGAGTGTAAAGATTGAGGGCGAGAACTTCCTCCGCGAGTGGAGTTCGCTCAAAGAGTTCAATGCCGAGGAGAACTTGCGCTTCAAGAGTGCGCCCTACACAATCTCGCTCGCATCGGACGGCGAGGTGAAAAATGGCTACGGAGCAGCCTACTTTGAGGGTAAAGCCGAAGTTCAAGTTCCAGACTACGACCAGACCGTCAAGGCAAACATTGAGGTTGTGCTTGCAAATTCGGTGGTTGCAATCACAACAACGGAGCGTTTCAGTGGTTACTTCCCGTCGTACAAATTCTCGGTCAATGGCATAGAGTACGACTTTGAGAGTGGCGACCTCCTCTTCATAGAGGCGGGCGAGGCGGAGATTGTCTGCGAGGCTGTACGTCAGGCAGACCTCTCAAATGGCAAGACGACAACCCTAAAAAAGAGCGTTACACTCCGCCCTACAACACGCCACATCTTGCAGTTTGACCTCTCAACAGCAGGCAACGTAGAGGTCAATATCTCGTTTGATGGTGAGATTGTAGAGACCGTTGTTTTAGATGTAGAGTTGAATGACAAGGCATAAGTTTGAATAATAAATAAGTGAAAGATATGAAAATCGTAAAGTTTACAGTAGTGGCTCTCTTCGCAGCACTCTTGGCAGTCGGTTGTGGCGACGGACTCTCAATTGACAACGGCAAAGAGCCGCAGACATCGGACAAGGGTACTCTCTCAATTGCGCAGTTGAACATCGACTGCCGTATCGTTGAGAGTGCGCCGGAGGTTGGTTTGGATAGTGCAAAGAGACCTATGGCCACACGTGCAACAACAGAAGTAGATGCGTTTAATTGCCAGATTATCAACGCAATGGGTGAGGTTGTAAGCGAGTTCAAGTATGGCGAGCGACCAACCGAGCCGATTGAGCTTCTGACGGGAGATTACATCTTCAAGATTCAGTCGGGCGAGGTTCCCGGCGTAGCGTGGGACACCCCTGTATATGGTGCAGATAAGGGCTTTAAGATTATGCGTAACGAAACCACCAACATTGACGAGATTACCTGCTCGTTGATGCAGATTAAGGTTACCGTTGCCTTCTCGCCAGACCTCAAAGAGCGTTTGGCACCAGAGACCAAGACTACCGTTACAATCGGTAGCAACAGCACCGTCTTCTCGCTTACGGAGAGCCGTGCAGCCTTCTTCTACGCGCCAATGGTTAGCAACGACATCGAAGTTCGCGTGAGTGGCGAGTATGCCGCCGACCTTGTGAACTTCAAGACCGTAAATGTAAGCAAGGAGATTAAAGATGTGAAGGTGGGACAGTGCAGCAACATTCTCTTCTTCCTTGAACACGCTGCCGATGGCAACATTGAGATAAGCGTCGATTTGCGCGACTGGATTACCGACGAGCCTGTCATCTGCAACGTTGCCGACCTCGTAACCGAGTCGGAGTGGAGCGAAGGTGGCAATGAGGGTGGTAGCGAGGGCGATACCCCTGCAAAGGAGGATCCGAGCATCGTCTGGGACGGACACGACATCGACAAGCGCGAGCAGGTTGTTCCGGGACTTGATGTAGATCTTATCGTTGAGGCTTCGGCTGGTATCAAGGAGTTTATCGTGAAGATTATCTCCGAGACACTCACCGCAAAAGAGTTGGCAAACAATAGCCTTTGCGATACGATGAACCTCTGCTATCCAGACCAGTCGTTTGATTCGCTTACGGGTACTGTGGTAGATGTTACCGAGCCTTTGACAGGACTCGGCTTTGTGGTTGGCGACCAAGTGATTAACAAGAAGTATGTAAAACTCTCTATCTCAACCTTTATGGGTGTGTTGAGTGGTGTGAGTGGTCCCGATGCCAAGAATCACGACTTCGAGGTTACCGTTACCGACAATAATGGTAACACCACCGTCAAGACTTTGATGCTTAAAACCGGAAAATAGAGAGAACAATGAAAAGAGTATTATATATATTATTGTGCGCCGTGCTGCTCTCGCTCACCTCGTGTGTGAATAGTGGTCGGGTTGATAGTGGTGGCAACACCCCCGAAGGAGATAAGGGCGTGTTGAAACTGAATATCAGTGCCCGTTCAGCGGAGAGCGCTCCATCAGACTTTACCCTCTGCATCTATCAGAAGGGTGGAGCGTCGCCGATGTTGGTGCGTAAATATAGCGCTAACGACGAAATTCCGGAGTATATTTGGCTCTTGGAGGGCAACTATATGGCGACCATCGAGAGTGGAAGTGCCGAGGCGGCATCATTCGACAATAGTTACTATTTTGGTACGAGCGACTTTGTGGTCAAGGGTGGCGAAACGACCAAGATAGATCTGGTTGCTACGCTTCAAAATATCCCTGTCGAGGTACTCTTCGATGATAATATCAAGGAGGGTTGCTTGGAGGGCTATGCGGTGGAGATATTTGCAACCGACGATATTGCATCGGCAACCGATGATACTCCACAACTCAAATATACCGAAGATAGAGTCGGCTACTTTATCCTACCGGAGGGTGTAACAACCCTTTCTTGGCAGTTCAACGGCACCTACAAATATGCCGACAATGGCGAGGAGGTCATCATCGCCAAGAGTGGCAAGATCGAGAATGTGGAGATAAAGAAGCGATACAAGCTATCGTTCAAATTCTCGCCCGATGCAAGTGGCTCGTTTGGCGATATTATCTCGGTAACGCTTGACACCTCGATAGATGAGCGCAACGACCACCTCGCATTTAGCCCGGACCCAGAGTTTAAGGGCGTAGGCTTTGATGCTACGGTGGCGGTAAATTATGCCGGTGGCGAGCGCAAGTATGTAGCAACTTCACCTGCCAACTTCACCACCGTAAGGCTTACGGTTGGGGATAAGGTCTTCGACCCCGTAGCCGAGGAGATTGCAGGCGTTAAGTTGCAGGGTTTGAATACTCCGCAACTCTACCTCACACTCTCGGACGACTTCTTCAACTCGTTGAGTGGAGGGGCAAAGATTATTGAGGCAT
>JAFXHB010000080.1 GCA_017536605.1 Alistipes sp. | reverse complement strand
TTGATAAGACAATGGAGTTCAAGGTTGTTAAGATCAATCAGGAGTACCGCAACGTTGTCGTTTCTCACAAGGCTCTTATTGAGGCAGAACTCGAAGCACAGCGTCAGGTTATTATGTCGCAACTCGAGAAGGGTCAGATTCTTGAAGGAACAGTTAAGAATATCGCACCATTCGGCGCATTCATTGACCTCGGCGGTATTGACGGCTTGATCCACATCACCGACCTTTCGTGGGGTCGCGTAAACCACCCAGAGGAGGTTGTTGCTCTTGACCAGAAGTTGCAGGTTGTAATCATCGACTTTGATGAGGAGAAGAAGCGCATCGCTCTCGGCTTGAAGCAGCTCACTCCACACCCTTGGGAGGCTCTTGACGCTAACCTCGCAGTAGGCGACAAGGTTAAGGGTAAGGTTGTAAATATGGCTGACTACGGCGCATTCATTGAGATTGCACCGGGCGTAGAGGGTCTTATCCACGTATCGGAGATGTCGTGGAGCCAGCACCTCCGTTCTGCCTTCGACTTTATGAAGGAGGGCGACGAGGTTGAGGCAGTAGTCTTGACTCTTGACCGCGACGAGCGTAAGATGTCTCTCGGCGTTAAGCAGCTCTCTGCTGATCCGTGGGAGAACATCGACACCAAGTACCCTGTTGGTACAAAGTGTACTGCAAAGGTTCGTAACTTCACCAACTTCGGCGTATTCGTTGAGATTGAGGAGGGCATTGACGGCTTGATTCACATCTCTGACCTCTCTTGGACAAAGAAGGTTAAGCACCCAGGAGATTTCACACAGGTAGGTGCCGATATTGAGGTTGTAGTTCTTGAAATTGACAAGGAGAACCGTCGTTTGAGCCTCGGCCACAAGCAGTTGGAGGAGAACCCTTGGAACGAGTTTGAGCAGCAGTTCACCGTTGATTCAGTTCACACAGGTACTGTTGTTGAGGTGAATGACAAGGGCGCAATCGTATCGCTTGGCGAGAACATTGAGGGCTTCGCACCAGCACGTCAGCTTGTAAAGGAGGACGGCACATCTATCAAGAAGGGTGAGACCGCAGAGTTCAAGGTTATCGAGTTCTCGAAGGCTACAAAGCGTGTAACATTGTCGCACACTCGTATCTTTGAGGAGGCAAAGCGTGCCGAGATCGCAGCCGAGAAGGCAGAGAAGAAGGCAGCAGCAGAGGCTACAAAGTCTTCGGTTAAGAAGATTCAGCAGTCGGTAGAGAAGACCACTTTGGGTGATATCGCCGGTCTTGCAGAGTTGAAGGCGCAGTTGGAGAAGAAATAGTCCACGACGCTAAATAGAAGAGAAGCCGTCTAACAAGGCTCTTTCGGCATCTGCCTTGTCTGGAAAATGCTCATTTACGCCGAGTAAACTGCGCTTTTCCAGCCTGCGAGCAGCTTCAAAATAGCTCTTGTTATACAACTTCTGATAAAAAAAGCCTGTCTAACGATAAAGTTAGACAGGCCTTTTTTATAGGTAATGATGCCAAAAGTGGTGCTTTTGTACTCTATATAAGTTGAGAGTTTGCTACTTCTCGGATATATTTGCCTTGGCGCGTTTTGCCATTGCCGAGGCGAAGACAAAGTCGTTCAACTCTTGGTTGTCGGCTTGAAGGATAATATCCTTGGAGCCCTCCCACCACTTCTTTCCTTGGTGGATATAGACAATCTTCTCGCCAATCTCCATCACCGAGTTCATATCGTGGGTGTTGATTATCGTAGTGATGTTGTACTCGGTAGTGATATCGTGTATCAAGTTGTCTATGACGATTGAGGTCTGTGGGTCCAAGCCGGAGTTCGGCTCGTCGCAGAAGAGGTACTTCGGGTTGAGTACGATAGCACGTGCAATAGCGGCACGCTTAATCATACCGCCCGACAACTCCGAAGGGTAGAGGTGTCCTGCGTGCGATAGTTCTACGCGCTCCAAGCACGCTTTGACGCGCTTATCCTTCTCGGCTGCGGAGTCGTTGGTGAACATATCGAGTGGCAGACGGACATTCTCATAGACGGTAGAGGAGTCAAGCAGTGCGCCTCCTTGGAAAATCATACCCACCTCGCGTCGTACCGCCTTGCGCTCGGCAAAGGAGAGCGATGTGTAGCACTTATCGTCGTAGAATATCTCTCCGCTATCGGGCGCGTGAAGTCCTACCAGGGTTTTGAGAAGCACGGTTTTACCCGAGCCGCTTCGTCCGATAATAAGGTTTGTCTTACCTGTCTCAAACTCAACGGAGATATCCTCCAAGACGGTGCGTCCGTCAAATGATTTGAATATATTTTGGCACTTAATCATCTCTGCACTGTTTATTAGGTCAACATCAGTTGAGTTAAGATAAGGTTGAATATCATAATGGTAATGGAACTTGCCACCACGGCGCGTGTAGAGGCGCGACCAACCTCCAACGAGTTGCCCTTGGCGTAGTAGCCACAGAAGGCAGATATGGAGGTTATGATAAATGCAAATACCGCCATCTTAATCAGCGAATAGAATACGTTCCACAAAACGAAGCAGTAGCGTAAGCCCTCAATATAGTCCGATGGAAGCACTACGCCCGTAAATATGGAGATGAGGTATCCACCCACAACGCCGATAATCATACTGAACATCGCAAGGAACGGGAAGAAGATAACCGTAGCGATAATCTTCGGCAAGATAAGGTAAGATGCCGAATTGACTCCCATAATTTCTAACGCGTCAATCTGCTCGGTAATACGCATTGTTCCAATCTCCGATGCGATGTTTGAGCCGACCTTTCCGGCGAGGATTATGGCAATGACCGTAGAGGAGAACTCCAAGGTCATTGTCTCGCGTGTGGCGTAGCCAATCATAATCTGCGGAATAAATGGCGATTCAAGACTCAATGCCATCTGCAAGGCAATTACCGCACCGATAAAGATGGAGATAATTGCAACGAGGGGGATAGAGTTGATGCCGAGCCCCTCAATCTCGGCAAGAACGCGTCGGTAGTAGATGCCTGCCTTCTCCGGACGGGAGAAGACCTTGCCCATCAGCATAAAATATCTACCTATAACTGCAAGAAACTTAAACATAATAAAGGGTTTCTACTTTCTCTCTTTAATCTCTTTGAAATCGACGTATTCGCCGACATCATCACTCACGCGCTGTTCGGTAGGCTCGGTTCTAACGACGGTAACCTTGCCCTCACGACGTTTGCGCTCCTGTTGTTTAGGCACTTCGCCCTTGAAGACACGTCTATACCACTCGCGTACGCGCAATGCAATGACTATTATGCTGATAAGTATCAACATAATCATCAGGACCAGACAAAATAGCAATATCATTGCGACTGCACTCATTCTTCGTGTTACTAACTATCTCCTAAAACGTTTACTTAATAGCACTTATTGCGTAATCTTCTCTGCAAAGATACGCAAAACTATTGAGAATTATGGTAGCCTCCATAAAATAGTTTCGCCACATTGCCTTAAATGGACATCACGCGCTCCCATTAGAGTCGCTACGCTTGGCGTTATTTAATCTTTATGGTGAGTCGTTTATCCTCGCCACACCACGCGCTATCCACGATAATATCGCTCTGACCAGCCTTTTGCTCCTTGATAAAGGTAGAGGATAACCCATTCAATACAACAGGGTTGCCGCCCTCAAAGCGTATCATAAACTCTACCGAGGAGTTGTTCTTAATGACGTATTGTGCCTTACCTTTCTTATCAACACCGGCAGTACGAATCTCCAATGCCGCCTCCACGAACTTGCGCAGGAGCGACTCCTCGCCGGCAATAGTACCGTACGAGTAGGCGATAGTGCGGTGCGCCTCAATAGCCTCGCGGATAGAGGCGAGCGACTTATCTTTTGCGAAGATGAAGGTTACATTGCATAGAGGTTGTCCCTCTACGCGCTCCGAAGCACCGTGAATATCGGTATTTGACGACATAAACAGATTGTGCTCCAAGGCACGCGTAATAGCCTTCGGATAGAACTCTACACCATTCATAATCTCAATGCCGTCAATCAACTTCTCGGCATAGACCTGACGGTCAAATTCAAGCATCTCCATACTCTTGCGTCGCCAGCCGGGGTGGTTGTGCATAATGAGCGCACCTTGTGCCTTGGCGTTGCGGATAGATTGGATACACTCGGCAGCGTGAATAGCGTTGTTGTCGGTGGTGAAGAGGCAGTTGAAGTGTCCATATACGAGAGGCTCTCGCGTAATCTCAATACCCGGAATGATGGTTATGTCGTAGGCCTTTGCCACCTCAATAGCGTGCTCTACGGGGTGCTGGAAGTCGGTATGCAGATCCTTTCTCTCGGGCATAACCTTGTAGCGGGTGATGTACCAATTCTCTGCCTTGGCACCCTTCTTGACGTATCCCTTCATCCACTTAACCAACTGTGGCTCATTTGCACGATATTCAAGATGCTCGGTTATAGCTATAATGTCCAAGCCGTTCTTCCACGAATCTTTCACTCTCTCCTCCATTGCTACGGAGCCGTCCGAGTAGATTGAGTGGGTGTGAAGGTCGGCCTTGTAGCCGTTGTAGCCATCTATATTGGGAATCAGGAACTCCGAACGAACAAGGTTGCGTGGTTGTCTGATATGTAACATATCGGGATTTTGTGCATCCTGATAGTATTGTGCTGACACGGTAAATGTGGCACATACAACAGCCAAAAGTGATATTATCCTCTTCATAGTTACTATAATTTAGAATTTGAATTCGTGTACAAGATGCTCCTCCTCGCCACACCAAGTGTTCAATATGGTGAAGACGGCTGGTTTTGATGGGCTGAAACGAATAATTATTGACGAGTTGCCCTTCAACTCAACCATCTTGTTGCCTTCGCGGCAGAGCAACCAGTCAATAGAACTATTGTTTGTGATAATAACCTCGGCGCGACCCTTGTAATCCACGACGGTCTTACGAGCCGAAACCGATGCCTCAAAGAATTTGCGGAGCAACTCTTTGTCGCCCGCCAATGTTCCAAACGAGTAGGCGAGTGTGCGACGCGCCTCAATCGCCTCGCGGAGCGATTTCAAACTCTTATCCTTCGCATAGATAATGGTCATATTGCGAAGTGAGCCGTATCTCTCGTAGGTTTCGCCTGTCGCGTAGTGTATATCGGTGTTTGATGAGACAAATAGGTTGTACTTCTTTGCTCGTTCAATCGCCTGCGGATAGAACTCCTCACCATTCATAATCTCAATACCATCAAGCAGACCTGCATCGTAAATGGTCTTCTCGTACTTCGTAATCTTCATATCCTTGTGAGTCCAACCCGGGGGGTTGTGCATTACGAGTGCGCCCTGCTTCTTGGCGTTGCGGATTGACTCGATAGTCTCCGGAGCATAAACCGTATTGTTGTCGGTTGTGAAGAGCGCGTTGAAGTGGCTGTATTCACCCTCCTTACGTGTAATCTCAATACCCGGAATGATTGTGATATCGTACTTCTCACCCTCCTTGCGAGCAACTTCAACCGGGTAGTTCAAATCAACCTTGATGCTCTCTGCCGATGCAGGACGGTTCTCCTTCACGAAGTTGAAATCCTTTGCCTCGGCACCATTTGTATAGCCTTTGAGATACTTAACGAGATTCTTCTCGTGAGGGCGATATTCCAAATGCTCGGTTACGGCGATAATATCCAAGCCGTCAGCCCACGCCTCGCGCACACGAGCCTCCATAGAGGTGTGTCCGTCCGAGAATATGGTGTGGGTGTGCAGATCAGCCTTATACGGAGTGTAGCCGTCAATTTCGGGCAAATTTATATGCACTCGATGTGGAGTTCGTGCTTGGCGGATATGCAACATATCCTTATTTACGGCATCTTGATAGTATTGTGCCGATGCGGTTAAACCCGCCAATAGAGCAAATGTGATTAGTAAAATTCTCTTCATTGTAGTAGTGTTTAGTCGTTGTTTGGTACAAATTTACAAAAAAAACAGAATAAACATACAAAAAAGGAGAGCCTTTTTGACTCTCCTTAATTGGAAGATAACTATTTTGCTAAAAGTTGTTTAACTTCGTTATAGACCGTCTCGCCGTTATAACCGAACTCCTTGTCAAGCACCTTGTATGGAGCCGAGTGTCCGAAGTGGTTAAGACCGTGAATGTTCTCCAACGAGCCTACAAGGGTAAGTAGGGTAACCGACAGTCCC
>JAFXHB010000079.1 GCA_017536605.1 Alistipes sp. | reverse complement strand
CAGACCCGGCAGATATTGGCGTTACACGTCAGCAGTTGAAGGATATGCTTCCATTCGTGCAGTTGATGCGCTGGCGTATGAATATGTTTGACTTGGCACGTCGCGGAGGCTTCTACGACGAGTTGGTTGAGAAGGTCTTTGGCAAGGGCGGACGCTGGGAGATAGCGTAACACTCCACAATACAGCCATAGAGCCAAGCATTTCGCTTGGCTCTATCTGTTTCTTTATAACTTTTCGAGTATTCGTTTGATTGCGGGAATTTTCAGCACGGGCAGTAGGCCGTGGGCAGGAAGAAGACGGCACGCGCCAACGGCAACCTTTGTAAATAGTCCCGGAGTGGCAGTGCGGCGACCACGCTCCAATGCGCGAATACCCGACTTTGCCAACTTATCCGCCGACATCATAACGCCAAAGCGACGTAGCCACTTACGCTGTTTCGGGGCGAGGTTATAGAGCGGAGTATCCACCGCACCCGGATATACCGTAGTAACGTTAACTCCATACGGGCGGAACTCGTACCACAGCGACTGCGCAAAACTTTTCAGATAAGCCTTTGTTGCGGCGTAGTACGATACTGTGATATACGGTGTCCACGCAGTCATAGAGGACATTATCAGGATGCGCCCCTCTCCCCTACTACACATATCTTCGCCAAAGAGTCGGCACAACTTTGAAGGGGTTACGCAGTGGAGATTTGTGATAAACTCTGCCATAGCAGGCTTTGTGTGCAGAAACATTCCGAACTGCAAGATACCCGCATTACTCACAAGGGTTGCGACCTCAATATCTCGCTCTTTGCACCACTCATAAATCTGCTCGGCAGAGTCAGCCTTCGCAAGGTCGGCGTATAGAGCAATCGCCTCTACACCAAAGCGTTGCTTTAATTCGGTGGCGACCTCTTCATTGCGCTCACGCTGGTTGCTGACAACGATTATATTGTCGCCTTTGGCGGCAAATTGCTCGGCGTATGCAAGCCCTATTCCCGATGATGCGCCTGTGATTAAAGTGAATTTCATACCGCGAAGGTATCTATTTTTTGCCAATTTTAGACGTAATTCCCCAAATTTTTAATACTTTCGCACCCGAAAAAGAGCCAATGCCCAACGGCTAATGGCTAAAAGCAAAGAAAATTATGATTACACGAGGACTCTCCGCAGTGGGACTTTTGGTCTGCTCCAACCTATTTATGACCTTGGCGTGGTATGGTCAGGTTATGTTTAAGGATAAATTTGAACGCATAGGTTTGATAGCAGTTATCTTTATTAGTTGGCTGATAGCCTTCTTTGAGTACTGTTTTATGGTACCCGCAAACCGTCTTGGCAGTATGGAGTATGGCGGTCCGTTCTCTATTTGGGAGTTGAAGGTTATTCAGGAGGTTGTATCGCTTTCGGTATTTGCGGTGCTTGTGCAACTTATTATGAAGAATGAGGCGTTGCGCTGGAATCATATAGCAGGTTTTGCCTGCCTTATCCTTGCAGTCTTCTTTATTTTCAAAAAATAGTAGCCTTTTAAGTGGTAAAATCAAGGAGATGTCAAGCAATTGACATCTCCTTGATTCGTTTTCGTTTTGCGGAAAGAGAGGGATTGACTTCGTAGCCACTTCGTGTCTGCTCGTCTTTCCCTTCGCTCGCCGCAGCGTATTTGCAAAAAGTGGTAGAGGGATTGACTTCGTAGCCACTTCGTGTCTGCTCGTCTTTCCCTTCGCTCGCCGCGGGGCTCCTTGCAAAATCTTCACTGCGCAAGGAGTTGATAAATCAACAACTTTTGTTTTTATATCCCTCCGCCCCACAAACGAGTTTGCGTGTCGCAGTGCTAAAAAAACAAAAAGATGTCAATTGCTTGACATCTCCTTGCTTCGTTTTCGTTTTGCGGAAAGAGAGGGATTCGAACCCCCGGACCCGTGAAGATCAACGGTTTTCAAGACCGCCGCATTCGACCACTCTGCCATCTTTCCGGGGACAAAGATAGAGTATTTATCATTTATAAACAACTTTTTTGATGAAAAAATTATTTTTTATTTCGTATCTTTGTCCCATAAATATAAAATAGTATGAGCGAAAACATTGTTTTTGGTATTCGTCCCGTAGCAGAGGCGATTGAATCGGGCAAGCAAATTGAGAAGATATATATTCGCAAAGGAGCCGAAGGTCAGTTGATGAATGACCTGCGCGACTTGTGCTACCGACATCGTCGCCACTATCAGGAGGTGCCCGTTGAGAAACTTAATCGTATGACGAAGGGCAATCATCAGGGCGTTGTGGCTGTCATTGCTGCGATAAACTATGTGGAGGTGTCGGATATCTTGGAGCGCGTGCCGGAGGACGAAACACCTCTGATTGTGGTCTTTGACAATGTTACCGATGTGCGCAACTTTGGAGGTATTGCCCGCTCGGCAGAGTGTGCGGGTGCGCACGGCATTATATCTTCGCTCAAAAACTCTGCACCTGTGAATGCGGAGTCTATTCGCTCGTCAGCGGGTGCATTAACCCGTATTCCTGTGGCGCGAGTAGGTTCTATTCGTAACATACTCAAATCGTTGCAGTCGGAGGGCTTTCAGATTGTTGCCGCAACGGAGCACAGTCGCAAGTTGATGTATGATGCCGACCTTACAAAGCCTACCGTGATTGTGATGGGTTCGGAGGAGAATGGCATCTCAAAGGAGGTATTGAAACTCTGCGATGAACAGTTGGCTATACCGATGATTGGTGCAATAGAGTCGCTTAACGTTGCTGCTGCGGCTGCAATTATGCTGTTTGAGGTCGTACGTCAGCGTATCGGCGATTAGAACCCTCAAAAAAAAAGTATATCCCTTGCCAAAGATACATCACCACCCTACTCTTGGCGATATAACCTTGTCGCAGCGTTGGACGACAAGGCGTATATCTATCTCCGTACGCCCATCGGGAGAGGTGAGGCTCTCCTATCCGCGTCTTGTGCCGACTGCGGTGGCTCTACGTTTTTTGGAGGAGAAGTTGGCTTGGATTGAGGCTTCGCGTCGTCGTGTGATGGCACGCTCTATGGAGGGTTGCGACTATACAAAGGAGGAGATTGAGGAGATGAGAGGTCGTGCAAAAGCCTATCTTCCTGCGATGGTTGAGCGATTGGCAAGACAACACGGCTTTCGTTATGGGCGAGTAACAATTCGCGCAACACGCTCTAAATGGGGGTGTTGTACATCGCAAAATAATCTTTCGTTGTCGTTATTCTTGATGACTTTGCCCAAACACCTCCAAGAGTTTGTCGTCCTTCACGAGTTGTGTCATACGGTACATCATAACCATTCGGCGGCATTTCACGAGTTACTCAATCGTGTAACGGATGGGCGTGAGGCGGAGTTGAATCGTCAGTTGAAAGGTATTCGCAAAAACCTACATTTCAGAAGTGGCACTGCGTCAGATGTTGATGATATAATGAGGCTTGTGTCGGAGGCGCAAGCGTGGTTTGCCTCGCAAGGTATTGATCAATGGCAAGATGGTTATCCTACGCGTGCGATTATCGAGCAGGATATAGCATTTGAGCGCAACTATGTGGTTGAATATAGAGGTGCTATCGTTGCCACCCTATCGGTAGCCTTTGATGGTGAGCCGACTTACTCTACAATCTATCACGGAGAGTGGCTGCGAGAGGCCCCATACGCCGTAGTTCACAGAATAATGGTTGCTGATGCGATGAAACGCAAGGGCGTTGCTCGTGAGATTTTAGCCTTCGTAGAGGAGTTGTGTGCCGAGCGAGGTGTTACGGATATTCGCATAGACACACATCGTGATAACCGTCCGATGCGAAATATGCTCAAAAAACTCGGATACAGCCACTGTGGCGAAATTATGCTGACGAGTGGTGCGTGGCGCGAGGCGTACCAAAAAGTCTTGTAGCCTATTTAGGTTGAATTTGTCGATATATATCTCGTAACCTATCCGCCATAAAGTATTGCAGTACAAGACGGAAGATTATATAGAGCAGGAACGCAAGCCACAAGGCATCGTTGCCGATGAATGGTTGTAGCGCATAGAAAACCACAAAGAATATGATTGTAGCCCAGAGCATTGAGTTACGCATTGCTCGCGTAAGTGTTGCGCCTGCATAGACTCCGTCCAACATAAATGGAAGTGCGGCAAATAGCGGAATTACGACAATCCAACCTATATATTGTTTTGCAACCGATAGTACGTTTAGCAGATTCTCCTCATCTGCATTGTGGAGGAAGAATTTGAAGAGCCACTCCCAACCCGCCAAATATAGCGATATTGCAACTGCTGCGGTGGCGAATGTCCATACAACGCAGTATCGTAGGCACTTTTTTAGTGAAGGGAGATCTTTTGCTCCGATAAATCTGCCTGTCATTGCCTCGGCGGCGTATGCAAAGCCATCGTTCATATAGGAGAACAACATCAGCAACTGCATCAAAGTCGTATTTACCGCCAAGACAGCATCACTACCCATACGCGCAGAGGCTGCGGTGAAGAAGGTATAGACGCCTACATTACAGAAGGTACGCACGATAATATCTCCGTTTACCTTGAAGAAGCGACGCATTGCCTCGAAGTTCATCACCTCCGTAAACTTTATTGGGCGGAAACTCTTGCGGAAGAAACTTACCAATAGTATTACAGCCAAGATAAGTCCTATCCATTGGGAGGCCACCGATGCGTATGCAATGCCCTCAATTCCCATATTAAATGAGAAGACAAACCAATAACTGAATAGAACGTGCAGCGAGTTTACAGTTATGGATATTGCCATAGGTATAACCCCATTCTGCATACCTACAAACCAGCCGTAAAAGCCGAATAACAAAATCCCCGCAGGCATTGCCCAAATACGGGCGTAGAAGTATTTTGCGACCACATCATCGCCATTCATTAGCCATAGAGAAAGTTCTCCGAGCGGTTTTTGGAAGATGACACATAGCACACCCATTGCGAGTGATATAACAATGGCGCGAACAAGCATTGCCGTAGTCTCGTGAAAGTCGCCTGCTCCGTAGGCTTGCGCCGTAAGACCACTTGTGCCCATACGGATAAAGGAGCAGTTCCAATAGATGAAGTTGAAGATAGAGACTCCGAGAGCCAAAGCACCAATCATCGCCTCATCACCACTCCACCGTCCGACAATGGCGGTGGATACCAAACCCATAAGCGGAACGGTAATGTTGGATATTATATTGGGTATTGCTATGCGGAAGATATCTTTATTCATCTGTGTATAGGTAGAAACTGACGAATGTTACTTCGTCAGTCTGTTGTAAATCTCAATACATACCCACGCATCGGTGGCAGCGTACATCTGTTGCTGTGGCGTGAGTTGCTTTGCCTCCCAATTACTTAATCTTTGCGCCTTTGAGACCTTCTTACCGAGTACGATGCCCGATATTTTGCGAAGGCTCTTATCCTCAATGCCATACTCCCCTACTACGCTTTGCAGATCAATAAAGCCGCGAGGTGTAAAGTGGCGCAATTTGGCGAGTCCCGACAAGTCATTCTTCACATCGGCCCCAATCTTTTTGATGCTCTCGTTTTGTAGAATTGCAATCAGAGGGCGAGCCAACGGGATATGATTTAGTCGTATCAGGTAGCAGTGCGAGGCGGTTGATAGTTGCATTAGGGCTATCTTATTTGATACCCCCGCCTTGAAAGATGGTCTTGTCTCCGTGTCAAAGCCGATGATAGATTGCGCAGATAGCACCGAGCAGGCTTTTTCAAGTTGCTCGATGCTATCCACAATCTCAATCTTGCCCTCAAAGCGTATCGCTTCCAAGGCGGCAACATCCTCGTTTGATATATTTGGAGAAAATACCATTCTTACGTAGTGCTACTTCTTCTTGTTGTTACGCATTGCAGCCTCCTGCTGTTGCATCAGCTGCTCATAACGTTGCTGGAAACGCGATTTCTTACCCTTCGTATTCTTGGCGTGATTCTCCATCTTGGCACGAATCTTTTCATCGTTTAGCGTAAGGCGAATAATGAAAGTCTGTGCAATGGTGAAGAGGTTTGACAAGAGGTAGTAGTAGCACAAACCACTTGCATAGTCATTGAACCACAACAACATCATAATAGGCATCATATAGACGGTCATAAACATCATACCTGCCATTTGAGGTTGTGAAGAGCCTTGTTGCTTGTAGTTCATATATGAATAGATGAACATTACGACAGCCATCAACAAACAGAAGAGGCTGACGTGGTCGCCATAGAACGGAATGTTAAATGGTAAGTTCAAGATGCTATCGTATGAGGAGAGGTCGTCGCTCCACAAGAAAGATTGTCCGCGCAACTCAATACTTGCAGGGAAGAAGCGGAACATCGCAATCAAGATAGGCATCTGAATCAACATAGGCAAACAGCCTCCAAGAGGGTTGATGCCCGCCTTTTTGTAGAGAGCCATTGTCTCTTGTTGCTTCTTCATTGCGTCTTCTTGACGAGGATATTTCGCATTTAGAGCATCTATCTCCGGTTTGATTACTCGCATCTTTGCGGTTGAAAGGTAACTCTTGTATGTGAGTGGGAAGATGAGCAACTTGACAATCAAGGTGAGAACCAAGATGATAAGACCAATGTTCCACTCCCACGACTGCATAAGGTCGAACAATGGAATTACAACCCAACGGCTCACGTATGTAGAGATAATCCAACCGAGTGGAATGATGCGCTCCATTTCAAGAGATTCGCCACTCTTATCGGTGAGTTTTTTGAGTATCGAGAACTTGTTTGGACCCAAGTAGAACGAGAAGTCGTATCCCGTTGTTGTAGGCTTATATTCAACGGTAGAGGTCAAAGAGAAGTCCTTGACGTATCCCGATTTAGGCTCCGCGGTTGCATACGCAAGTTGTGGGGCGCGTAGTGCTGACGAGT
>JAFXHB010000078.1 GCA_017536605.1 Alistipes sp. | reverse complement strand
AGCCATTAGCTTCACCCTCCGCAGAGTTTTTCTGCGGAGGGTTTGTTTTGCCGACAATTATAACGGTTGTTAAGGGTAATTAATGGGAGTTAAGGGGATCGCCACAAATGGCATGCGCTCACTTTGTTCGCTGAATGACAATGAATGGCAATCGCTCCCGTTGGTCGCTAAATGGCAAAAGCGCCTCTCATCAAGCACTCTTTTAGAGTGCGCCGCCATTAAATGCCATTAAGGGCGTAGCCCGAATGCCATTCAATGCCACTAAACTTGGCGCAAAAAGCTAATGGCTAATAGCCAATAGCTAACACCAAAAAATATAATCTCCCATTTGTCCTATTTTATCTTTCAAGCCATTGTTCTGCCAAAATGGCAGACTGACTGCACAAAATAGGCTATGGCACGAGGTTTGAACTACCCTATTTCCGAAGTGTGAAAGTAACAAAACAATAAAAACATATACCACTATGGCAAAAAATGGAAAAATTGGGGTAACGACCGAAAACATCTTCCCCGTAATCAAAAAGTTCTTGTACTCCGACCACGAGATATTCTTGCGTGAGTTGGTATCAAACGCAGTAGATGCAACACAGAAGTTGCGCACCCTCGCCTCGACCGGTGTATTTGCCGGCGAAACGGGCGAGTTGGCGGTGCATATCGCAGTAGATAAAGATGCCCGCACCCTCACCGTAACCGACAACGGTATCGGTATGTCGGCAGAGGAGGTGGATCGCTACATCAATCAAATCGCCTTCTCGGGAGCCGAGGAGTTCTTGGCAAAATACCAAAATCAGGCGATTATCGGACACTTTGGCTTGGGCTTCTACTCCGCCTTTATGGTGTCGGACAAGGTGGAGATATTCACCCAATCGTACGACTCGGAGAAGCCTTCGGTGCATTGGTCGTGCGACGGCTCGCCTGAATACACAATGGAGGATCTCGCCGAGAAGCGCGAGCGCGGAACATCTATCGTACTCCACCTCTCGGAGGAGTGTGCCGAGTATGCCGACGAGAGCAAAGTCAGCGAACTGCTCAACAAATACTGCCGTTTCTTGCCTGTGCCAATCATCTTCGGCAAGGTCAAGGAGTGGAAAGATGGCAAGTACATCGACACCGAGAAGGACAATCAGATAAACGATACCGAGCCACTCTGGACTCGCAAGCCTGCCGACATCACCGAGGAGCAGTACAAGGAGTTCTATCAGGCACTCTACCCTATGAGCGAGGAGCCGTTGTTCTCTATCCACTTGAACATTGACTATCCGTTCCACTTGACAGGTATCTTGTATTTCCCTCGCATACACAACAACTTCGAGATTCAGAAGAACAAGATACAGCTCTACTGCAACCAAGTATTCGTAACTGACGAGGTGCAGGGCATTGTGCCTGAATATCTTACGCTCCTGCACGGAGTTATTGACTCGCCGGATATTCCGTTGAACATATCGCGTTCGTACTTGCAGAGCGATAGCAACGTGAAGAAGATTTCGGGCTATATCACCCGCAAGGTTGCCGAGCGTTTGAACGAGTTATTTAGCACGATGCGCGAGGAGTATGAGCAGAAGTGGGACGACCTGAAAATCTTTATCCAATACGGCATCTTGACCGACGAGAAGTTTGCCGAGAAGGCCGCCAACTGTATGTTGTGGAAGAATACGGAGGGTAAATACTTTACCACAGAGGAGTACACCACCTCAATCAAGGATTTGCAGACCGACAAGAACGACAAACTCATCGTACTCTACACTGATGATGTTGTAGGCAAGCACACATTCCTACAATCGGCGAAGGCGAAGGGCTACGACGTCCTTCTGCTTGACGGACAACTTGACAGCCACTATATAAATTGGTACGAGCAGAAGAACGAGAACACCCGCTTCGTGCGCGTGGATAGCGACATCATCGAGCGTCTTATCCAGAAGAAGGAGGAGTTGAAGATCTCGCTTTCGGAGGCACAGCAGGAGATTATGCGACCTGTATTTGAGAGCCAGCTACCAACCGATGACGATATCCGCTACAACATCTCGTTTGAGGCGATGGCTGCCGACGATGCACCTATCGTGATTACGCAGAATGAGTTTATGCGCCGAATGAAAGATATGGCGAAGATGTCGGGCGGACAGATGAGTCAATTCTACGGTCAGATGCCTGACAACTTCACGATTGCCGTGAATGGCAACCACCCTATCGTTATAGATATTCTCGCATCGGTTGAAAAGGCGTATGGCGACAAGTTGAAGAGCATCACCAAGAAGATTGACGCAGCGGTTGCCGAGGAGAGTCGCTTTGAGGAGATGACCAAAGACAAGAAGGAGGAGGATTTCTCGCAAGAGGAGAAGGATATGCGCGAGGAGTTGTCCAAGAAGGTTGTAACGCTCCGAGATGAGCGCAATCAACGCCTCAAAGAGATTGGCAAGGAGAACGCATTAGTACGACAGATAATCGACCTCGCACTCCTCTCGAACGGAATGTTGAAGGGCAAGAATCTTTCGGACTTTATACAGCGTTCAATTTCGCTAATAGAGAGCAAGGAGTAAAGCGAAAGCGGTGCAGAATTCTCTGCACCGCTTTTCGTTTGGCTATCAACCGTTGGAGATTAGTTGCTGCATCTTATCCACCAGATACTGCGGAGCGCGGCAAGGGCGACGGGTCTCGGCATTCTAGAAGCCGAGCCAAGTGTGTCCCGTGTTGATAAGAGTGCCAGCCTCGTTATACAACTCGTAACGAACCTTAAAGCGCACCATCGGCACCTCATCTACAATAACCTTCACGGTCAATACGTCGTCAAAATATGCCGGTTGTATATACTTTGAGCCAACCTCCAAAATCGGAGATATAATTCCACTCTTCTCCATCTCGTCGTAGGACAAATCCCACGCACGCAGAGCCGCTACACGCGCTGCCTCGTAATAGACAATATAGTTTGAGTGGTGGACGATACCCATCTTGTCGTTCTCCTTATAACGCACTCTGATCTTCTCTTCGTAACAAATCATAATAACTCTATTTTTACACTTTGAGCAAAGCGTTCACGCTGCTCAATAGCACCATTTCGTACCTCTATCGTTGTCGGCACACCCTCTACAAGTGCCTTGTATTGACCATCTTTCGGCAATAGTTTATACTCACCTACCTCTACCCTGCCCTCCACATTGGCGTTACCCATTACGATATAGGTATGCCCCAATAATGCAGTCGCCGTAGCGATATCGCCCTGACCGAGAGCCTTTCGTATTGCAGTAGAACTAACCTTCTCGCCATCGTGCTTATATTGGGCAATCTCCACAACATTCAGCGAGTCATAGCGCGACAGAAAGTCATAATCGCCCTCGTTGTTGTGTCCAAAACGGTGATTATAGCCCACAACGAGTTGCGAAATATGCAGACGCTCTACGATATATTGCTCAATAAACTCCTCTCGTGAAAGGCGGCTAAAAGCCCTATCAAAGGGTATTACGACAAGGTAGTCAATGCCCACCATCTCCATCAAGGCGCACTTCTCCTCAAATGTTGAGAGTAGCGACAACCCCTCTGCCGTGCCGAGCGTAATACGGGGATGAGGCTCAAATGTCAAAACCACACTCTCTCCGCCACTCTGCTTGGCTCGCGATACGACCTCATCAAGAAGTATGCGGTGCCCACGATGCACGCCGTCGTACGACCCCACCGTAGCCACGCCATTACGAAGCGCAGGAGGATTATCAAAGCCCCAGACTACCCTCATTATCGCTATTGGTTATTATTCTCCTCGTTTGCCTTAACGAAATAGGCAACCTTTTCAAGGACCGTTGTTATATCGTAGTTTTCAACCACGATACCCTGCGTAAAGTTAAATGGAGCAGAGGTAAAGTTCAAGACACCCTTAATACCCGAGTTTATAATCGGCACCGTATATTGCGCCGCCACCGAAGATGGCAACGAGAGAATCACGATACTGATATCATTATTCGCAACCACATCCTCCAAGTCATCAATATGATAGCAAGGGATATCCAAGATGGTTTGTCCGACCTTCGCCTCGTCAATATCAAGTGCCGCAACAATGCGGATATTCAGGTTCTTGCTGTTGAAATACTTTGTAATCGCCTGTCCGAGGTGTCCCATACCCAGCACTGCAACCTTCATAGTCTCCTCACTGTAAAGAATAGTGTCAATAAAGTCAATCAGCACCTTTACGTCGTAGCCCTTCTTCGTGTCGCTCGAAAAGCCTATCAACATCAAGTCGCGACGCACCTGTACCGCAGTGATGCCGTGCATACCCGCCAAGATGTGCGAAAAGATGTGAGTAATGCCGCGCTTATAGCACGATATCAGGGAGCGACGATATTCGCTCAAACGTTCAATCGTTTTTTCGGGAATTTGGGTTGGAAGTGTTGGTGGCATAACTATTCTGTTGTTATTGTAAAGTCCTTATTATAATTAACCTTTACCCAATGCTTATTCACAAGTACCCCTCGCTCATCGCGCACAAACGAGTACGGCGTAAGAAGCGGCATAAAGACACCGCCCTCCATTCCGTTCTCAATCGCTCCATACAGCGAAGATACAAACAATACGGCAGCATCGTATCCACGATAGGCGTAGAGTGAAGGCAACAGCCCGAACTCCGCCACAAAGCGTGCATCAAATCGTCTAATCTTCACGTCGCTACGACGAGCGTGATAGGAAGATAGCATAATCACGTCATTGGTAAAGAGTATCGCGCGGTCTAAATTCGGAAAGCGATTCCAGCGATTATTTCCAAAGATAACAAACGGCGCAACCCTTTGAGAGCGTGCATTAAGAGCGATATTCGCCGAGGCAATGGCTGCCAAGATTCTATCAACCTCTATCTCGTTGTTTGCCGTAATAACTATCACGGTCTCCTTGTCGCCACGCAAGAGAGGCGACATATCGCTTGGCGATGGCGTGTCATCAACCTCTAACCCCGCTTCGCGAGCCTTCTCGCGCTCCTTCTCTCGTTTCTCAATGATAGACGGGTGCTCGTAGATATACTTGTGTTCAACTACATAAGATGTATCTTTCAGCATTCCGCGCACCTCTGCATCAAACTCCTTATCGACGTTATCCGTCGAGATAATCACAACTCTCTTCGTGCCGTCAAACATTGTCTGCACCTTATCCAACTTGGTATTCGGTGCGGGCGACATCTGGAAGACTCTACTATCTGCTATCATTGTAAGATTTGCCAATGGCGATACTATCGGCACATTTCGTCCCTCCAATGAGGAGGCGATAGGCAAGAGTTCGTCTTCGTATATTGGTCCGACCACAAGGTCTGCCTGCTCCAACTCGCGAGAGGTAACAATATCCTCAATGCGGCTATGGTCGTGCGCCGTATTATAGAGCGTTATATTCGCCGAAATACCCATACGACGTAGAGAGTCCAAGCCGAGCATAAAGCCTCTATAAAAATCCAAGTAGTTGCGTGAAGGTCTATCCTCGCTACCCAACGGCAACAAAAGGGCGACCTTCGCTCGCTGCGACTCGGAGAGTGTTGCGAACTTCGCCACACGTGGCGTTTCAACCTCTACGGGCACTACCTCCTCTATCCTCTCCTCCAAAACAGGCTGTGGAGTATTGTGCTTGGCACGACGTTTTGGTTGAGAGTCATCCTCTTTTATATCCGTCTTTGCCGGTATTATGATGCGTTGTCCCGCCTTCAAGCCATCAGCAAGCACCTCATTTGCCTCCTTGATATCGTTTACAGTAACTCCATAATATCGCGCCAATGAATAGAGCGTCTCCCCACGTACAACATCGTGTACGTGGTACTTCACTCCATCTATAAGCACCTCATTTTGCGCCTTGGCATAATAGAGAGCAGTGCCAAGCACAAGTATCAGAGCGCAAATGACTCTCTTAAATCTCATATTCCTATCGTTTAGATTGGAGTTTAATCTTCGTAATAATCCTCTTGGTGTATTGGGGGAAGTCCCCATTCATCATCCAATCATAGTAGCCCGGCTCCTTTGCAAATACCTCCTCTACCCTCTGCCCCTTATATTTGCCAAAGGTGAAAATCTCCTTGCCTTCGCTATCATAACCTATACGACCGGCGAAGTCGGCCATCTTGCCACGCGAAGAGTAGTCGGAGAGAAAATCTACACTGTTTTCAAGGTCAGCATAGCGATCCAACTGCGAACACAACACCTCATAGGTCGCCAAGGTATCCCCCTCGGCACTATGCGCCACGTCGCCAAGCTCCTTATTGCAGTAGAAACGATACGCCGCCGACAAGGTGCGCTCCTCCTTCTTGTGATAGATAGTCTGCACGTCCACGTAGCGACAACGCTCCAAAAAATCAACCTCCACACCCGCACGGAGCAACTCTTCGGCAAGCATAGGCAGATCAAAACGATTGGAGTTGAAGCCACAGAAGTCGCAACCCTCCAAAAAACTCTTCAAAGACTTGGCATATTGGCGAAATGTCGGACAATCACGCACATCTTCATCGGTGATATGGTGTACAGCCGTCGCCTCTGCCGGTATCGGCATCTCCGGATTAACACGTACAGTCTTGACTATCTTCTCGCCGTCGGGCATAACCTTAACGACAGATATCTCAACAATGCGGTCGGTAGATATATTCGTACCCGTGGTCTCCAAATCAAAGAAGACCATCGGGCGCTTCAAGTTCAATTTCATAGTATTAGCCTTTAACAAGCATAGAATAATTTGAAAGGAGATGTTCAAGGCACGCAAGGCGTTGAGTACGCAGCATACTATGCGTATGTGAGTAGCTCAACGACCGAAGCGTAACGCAGAAATTCGCCTCTATAATTATTCGATTTATGCGTTAATCATCATCGGCATCAACAACATCAAAGTCTCGCTCTTCTGCACATCGTCATATACAGGCTTAAAGACTCCTGCACGAGAGCCATCTGCCAACTCAATCAAGACCGTAGGCGTCTCGATGTTTGACAAAATCTCAACGAGGAATGTGGACTTAAAGCCGATTGTGATAGGCACGCCCTCATAACTACAACTGAGCGACTCGTCAGCCGAGATTGAGAAGTTTACATCGTGCGCCGCAAGCACAGCCTTATTGTTTGAGATATCAAGACGAATAAGGTTGGTTGTAGAGTTTGAGCAGACTGCCACACGCTTGATAGCATTCAACAACTCAATACGGTCCACCAACATCTTATTAGGATTTGCCTGCGGAATTACTACGGTGTAGTTAGGATATGTACCCTCAATAAGACGACAAACCAATGTGCTTGAAGAGAGTGTAAAGACAACATTCTTCTCGTCAAATGTCATCTTAACCTCGCCCTCCTCCTTCAAGAGAAGGTTTTTGAGTAGGTTCGCAGGCTTCTTTGGCAAGATAAATGCCGACTTAACACCACTTGTAGCCTCTACCGTATGCTTTACAAGTTTGTGAGCATCGGTTGCAACGCAGGTGATTGCACTCTCGTCAAAGTTAAAATACACGCCATTCATAACCGGACGCAACTCATCGTCAGCAGTCGCAAAGATAGTCTTGTTGATACCATTAACGAGGATATCTACATCAAGCGACAACTCGGTCTTGTTCTCCGACAACTCGTGTGTCTTTGGATAACTTACAGGATTTGCTCCCGGCACAACCGACTTACCACTGCGCCACGATATCTGGATCTCCCAATTATCAGGATTAACCTCCAAGCACAAAGGCATCTCGGAGCACTCCTTCAACACGTCAAGCATAAGTTTTGACGGAGCCGCTACCATACCCTCTTTCTCCACGTTATCAACCTTTATCACACCAACGATGGTAGTCTCCAAATCGGAGGTCGTAACCGTCAATTCGCTACCTTTCAACTCCATCAAGAAGTAGTCAAGAATAGGAAGCGTATTCTTCGAGTTGATAACCTTACCTGTTGTTGCCAAGAGCGACAACAACGCTGAACTTGATACTGTAAATTTCATAATTTCTGTTACTTTTTATGTTTGTTATTATTGTTTTATGTCTTCTGTATCTGCTATCTTATGGAGAGTGAAAGAATTATGAAATTACTCCATCTTTACATTCCCTCCAAACCTCCCTTTGACCTTTGGTCTTCCTTCTTCGCGACTCGGCATAGTGTGCAAGCACCCTCTGCTCTCATCTTGTCGGCGGTTGATAAAAGGCGGCTTGTCGCTACGCTCCATTAAGATTTCTGTTACTTTTTATGTTTGTTATTATTGTTTT
>JAFXHB010000077.1 GCA_017536605.1 Alistipes sp. | reverse complement strand
ATTACCCGTTGCCGAGGTGTGAGTACCACCACACAACTCAACAGACTCTCCAAAGCGTACCATACGAACCTTGTCGCCATACTTCTCGCCGAAGAGCATCATTGCGCCTGCCGCCTGTGCCTCCTCCTGTGTGGCCTCACGATTTTCATCGAGTGGCGAGTTCAAGCGAATCTTCGCATTTACCTCGCGCTCTACGGCACGAATCTCCTCGTCGGTCATCTTCTGGAAGTGCGAGAAATCAAAACGCAATACATCTGGCGACACCATTGAGCCCTTCTGCTCTACGTGTGTACCCAACACCTTACGCAATGCAGCGTGGAGGAGGTGGGTTGCGGTGTGGTTGTTTGCCGACGACTGACGCTTTGCAGGATTTACTACGGCGTGGAACTCTGCTGTGAGGTTATTAGGCAACTCGTTTGCGATGTGGATAATCAGACCGTTCTCCTTCTCGGTAGCGACAATCTCAATCTTCTCGTTTGCCGACTCAATGTAGCCGACATCGCCGACCTGACCACCTGAATTACCATAGAATGGGGTTTTGTCAAATACGAGTTGGTACGAAACCTTGTTCTTGCTCTGTACCTTGCGCACGCGAGCGATGCGGACATCTGCTTCAAGGGTATCGTAGCCGATAAACTCCTCATTCTTCGCATCGGCAATCAACTCCTTCCAGTCGTCAATATCCTGTGCTGCGGCGTTGCGCGAACGCTCCTTCTGCGCCTGCAACTCCTTTTCAAACTCCTCCAAATCAACCTCTACGCCCTGCTCCTTTGCGATGAGTTCGGTCAGGTCAATTGGGAAGCCGTATGTATCGTAGAGCAAAAATGCGTTCTTGCCCGAAATTTTGCCGTTGCACTCCTTGATAACGCCCTCCAAAAGGTTGATACCAGTCGCAAGAGTGCGGAGGAACGATGCCTCCTCCTCCTCAATAACGCGCTCCACGAGCGACTGCTGCGCCTTCAATTCAGGGTACTGCTCACCCATCTGTGCAACCAAAGTTGGCACCAAGCGGCAGATAAACGGCTCGTTGAAGCCGAGGTAGGTGTAACCGTAACGCACGGCACGGCGCAAGATACGACGAATGACGTAACCCGCCTTAACATTTGATGGCAACTGACCATCGGCAATCGAGAAGGCGATAGCGCGAAGGTGGTCAGCGATAACACGCATCGCCACATCGGTAGCCTCCTCCTTGCCATACTCCTTGCCCGACATCTCTGCCAAGACCTTGATTGTAGATTGGAAGACATCTGTATCGTAGTTAGACTTCACGCCCTGCATAATCATACACAAACGCTCAAAGCCCATACCCGTATCAACGCTCTTTGCAGGGAGTGGCTCCAACGAGCCATTCGCCTTACGGTTGAACTGCATAAACACGAGGTTCCAAATCTCAATCACCTGTGGGTGTCCCATATTTACCATCTCACGTCCCGGCTTTTCGGAAATCTCTGCCTCGTCGCGCAAGTCGAAGTGAATCTCGCTACAAGGACCGCAAGGACCCGTCTCGCCCATCTCCCAGAAGTTGTCGTGCTTGTTGCCACGAATAATGTGGTCCTCGGGAAGACGCTCCTTCCAATAGTCGTAAGCCTCTTGGTCAAACGGTACGCCGTCCTCATCCGAACCCTCAAATACGGTGGCATACATACGCTCCTTCGGCAACTTATAGACCTCGGTCAAGAGTTCCCACGCCCAAGCGATAGCCTCCGCCTTGAAGTAGTCGCCGAATGACCAGTTACCAAGCATCTCGAACATTGTGTGGTGGTAGGTGTCGTGTCCTACCTCCTCCAAGTCGTTGTGCTTACCCGATACACGCAGACACTTCTGCGAGTCGGCAGCACGAGGCGACTTGCGCTCGGCATTGCCAAGGAAGATATCCTTAAATTGGTTCATACCTGCATTGGTAAACATCAAGGTCGGGTCGTTCTTTACAACCATCGGAGCCGAAGGCACTATAAGGTGCTCTTTTGCGGCGAAGAAGTCAAGAAATGCTTGACGAATTTTTTTTGATTCCATCGTGTATAATATCTTTAATTTTGTTCGTTTATCTATGTAGTTCGCGCGTTAATTGCGTACGCGCGCGCTAAATCGGTTGCAAAAGTACAAAATTTACACTAATTTTGCACCTATTGAATGAAGTTTTTTTGGTTTGAAGAGAGATATTCGTCATACAGAGGAGGTGAAGCGTCCTTCAACACGCGGCGAGCGATACAACATTTTGCGAAAATTGTTGTTGGGCTTTATCGTGATGTCGCTGCTCAATATGATGATTTCGTACCTCTTCCATACCCCGAAGATGCACCATATCGCAGCCGAGAATCGCGAGTTGGTGTTGAAATACGATATCTTGCAGAATCGCATACGCTCGTTACAGAGTAAAATTGATGAGATACAGCACCGAGATCGTTATGTATATCGTACGCTCTTTTCGGTGGATACGCTTGTTATTGAAGGCGTTAATAACCCATATCATCACTCCAAATACGCCTCGTTGCAGGGCGACGAATACTCCGAGTTGATGACTTCGACTTGGCTCTCGTTAGATGCTTTGACGCGCGATATATACGCCTCGTCGTTGGCTCTTGATGAGTTGCAGATAATGGCGAAAAACAAGGAGGGTATGGCGAGTGCCGTGCCTGCGATATGGCCTATTGACCGCACGAAATTAAAGGCGTTCTATGCCTTCGGTCTGCGTAAGAAACACCCTATCTATAAGACTCGCCGAATGCACAAGGGCGTGGATATGTCCACCGACTATGGTGTTCCGGTTTATGCTACTGGCGACGGTGTCGTCGAGAAGACGGAGGTGGGTCGTCGCCGTCGCGGATATGGACGGCAAATAGTTATAAATCACGAGTTTGGATATAAGACTCGTTATGCTCACCTGCGCAAGATGTTCGTAGAGAAGGGCGACAGCGTGAAGCGTGGACAGTTGATTGGAGAGGTCGGCTCTTCGGGTGGTTCTACGGGTCCGCACCTGCACTATGAGGTGATATATATGGGGCGAAACGTAAATCCGGTGAACTACTTTAATCGCAATATGACAAGCGACGAGTATCGTCAGTTGATGGAGAATATGAAGTACAATGCCGACTTGGAGATTGTAGAGAATTAGTACAGTGGTAAAGAGAGGAAAAATACGGAGCAATAAGAGCGTTATGCGAGCGCTACGAGCCTTTGCGTGGTTGGGAGTGGCACTACTCTACTACGTGCTGTTCTCGTGGCTGTTTGATACCCCCGCAGAGTATGCGCTGCGCCACTCTACCGATAGACTTAAAGAGGAGTATGAGGTGTTGCTCAAACGCTACGATTCGCTGTCGGTGGTAGCCGATAATGTTATAGAGCGTGAGCGCGATATATTTGCGATGCTGTTTGAGTCGGAGCCTTACGATTTTGAGTCGGAGTACAATCGTGAGCGCATCGCTCTATACGAGTCGCTGTTGAAGCAGTCATCGGGCGATATGGAGCGTTCTATGGCGAAGTCGCTTGATGGGTTAGAGCAGAAATTGCAAAGTCTGGAAGACTCTTATAATGAGTTGAATACGTCGTTGTCGCAACTCGGCTCGGCACGTAATAATATACCTTCAATACAGCCGGTTATCAACCACGAACTGATACTTTTGACCGCCCCTTACGGAGTCCTTATGCACCCATTCTACCGCACTATGCAACCCCACCAAGGCGTTGATTATACTCTGCCCGAAGGCTCTCGTATATTTGCTACGGCTGACGGTATCGTAAAGGAGGTGCGAGGCAAAAATTCAACATCGGGTATAACGGTTGTGATAGACCACCGCAACGGATACGTAACGTCGTACAGCCACCTTCAAAGCGCGAAGGTTAAGCGAGGTCGTAAGGTGCATCGTGGCGACATTATAGCACTCTCCGGAAATACGGGCTTGTCGCTGGCTCCGCACCTGCACTACGAGGTGCGCTACAATGGTGTGCGCGTGGACCCTGTACACTACTTCTTTATGGAACTTACGCCCGATGAGTATCAGCGCATTATGCGCATTGCGCAATCGGGTATGCAATCTTTTGATTAGGAGGCGCGAGATATGCAGATAAGGCTTATAATACTTGATTTTGACGGAACACTTGCCGCTACCGAAGAGGCAAATATGCAGGCATATCTCTTGGCACTCCGAGAGGAGGGAATAGAACTTGATACGGAGGAGTATAGGCGTCGCTATTTTGGTATGCGCTGTCCGGAGTTCTTGCGCGAGATAGGCATCACTAACGAGGAGGATATAGACCGTGTTCGTCGCCGTAAGATAGAGTTATACCCTACCCAATTTAGTTCGGTGAGGTTGAATGAGCCGCTTTGGAACTTTGTGCAGGACTTTCGCTCGCAGGGAGGTAAGGTGTGGGTTGCATCGACGGGACAGGTCGAAAACATCACGAATGCAATGCGCTATCTTGGTATTGAGGGCAGTGTTGATGGTATTCTCACCTCGCGTGATGTCATTGAGCCAAAACCCTCGCCCGAAGTGTTCTTGAAGGTGATGGAGAGGGAGGGTGTAACACCTGCCGAGACGCTTATCTTTGAGGACTCACTCGTAGGTATTGCAGCCGCCGAAGCAAGCGGGGCGAACTACGTGAAGGTGAAGATATGAGCCGTTAGTCAGATGTAGAACACCTATCTAACTAACGGCTCATATCTCTTATATTCTATATGCAATTAGCGCAAGTTCGGGTTGAAGGTTGTATCTGCGTATGGGTATGGACAGTACATCTTGCTATCGTCCCACTCGCCTGTTACATCTAACACCTCTTTGCGGAAGATACCCGAGCCATCAACAACTTCGATTGGTTCGTTCTTCTTGCGAATCTCAAAATGCTCCTTAATACGATTCATACGGAACATATCTCTTGCTCGTGGAGCAAAGCCACACCAATAGTAGCCCGCTATCTCCCAGCCGTGTTCGTTGTATGCCGCCTCGGCAAGTTCCTCTGCCGACATAGCGATTGAATAACGATTTGAAACTGCTCCATCTGCGCGATTGCGGACACGATTTAGCACATCTACCGCCTTGTTTGTAACTACGCCCGTACGAGCCGAAGCCTCGGCATACCAGCAATAGACCTCCGACAAGCGTATAACCTGAATTGTCTTCTGTCCAAACTGTGGCGGAGCAAGTGGTGAAGTGTAATCAAACTCCTCGCCACGAGTAGCCGATTCGGTCGATTTGTTGAATACGGGGGCAACCGATTTTCGAGTGCCATTATTGTCGTACCACCAATCGTGCAAAACGACATTTGCGCCATCTTTGAATGGCAATTTTGGCAGATATGTTGCCTCCTTGCGAGGTCCCTCGGGAAACTCCTTCCAATACTTTATCTCGCCTTGGGTGTCGTGCCAACCTCCATACGCTATATCGTCAGGCAGGTCGGTGAGTGGCATCATCTGCGGAGTGCGATCACGATGATAGAAGATGCCGAGCAGAACCTCCGGATTAGATTGGGTATATTTCACCGAATAGACATCGGCATAGTTGTCAAGCAGGCGATATTGGTATGTGCCACTATCCACCAAGTCGATAACCTCCTCCGCCTTATTGGCTGCCAAGGTGTAGTATTCAACCCCTTTGTTGAGAGGCCAACCTGCCATACACATATAGACATACGCCATTGCAGCCTTTACGGCAGGCTTTGATACCGCCACATTCATACTTCCATTGTGGTATGGTGCGCCCGAATAGGTTACGGGACAACCCGCCTCGGCAATCTCCAAGTCGGAGAGGATTTGAGTGTAAATATCCTCTACTGACCACACTTTTGCGTTGTAGTTAATCTCTTCGTTGAGCATTACGGGTACTTCACCCCAAGTGGTAACGAGGTAGAATAGCGAGTATGCACGCCAGAAGTGCGCTTGTGCCACAGCCTCGTCAATTACCTCCTTTGACACATCGGGCGTGCGCGAGGCGTTGTTGATGATGAAGTTTGCCGCCTTGATAACCTTGTAGCGTTGCTCCCACAGAGATAACATCCACGAGTTATTGTCGGTGATATTGTATTGGTCATACTCACGCAGAGGCTGTTTATTGCTACCGGGGTGTGTCGATATATCATCTCCTGCGAGGAAGTTTGTGCCGACATAGTTGTTCTGTGCTTGCGAAGTGGCAACCACCGAATAGAGCGCGTTGAGCGATGCCGCCAAGTCCTCCTTCTGTGAGAAGAAGTTGTTGCTTGACTGCTTTCCGTATGGATTCTCCTCTAAAAAATCGGTGCAAGCAGTAAATGTAAGTGAACTAACGAGTAGTATGTATAGTATCTTTTTCATAGCCGTTTAGTCTTTTAGAATACGAGTTTTACGCCAAATGTAAATGTTCGTGGTACGGGATATGCGCCGTAGTCCAAACCGTCATACCCGCTATATACCTCCGGGTCCATACCCTTATACTTGGTTATGGTAAATACGTCCTGCGCACTTACCGAGAGGTGTATCTCGGCGAAACGGGTTACATAGCGCGGTATCATATAGGAGAGCGTGATGTTCTTCAACTTGAAGAACGAGGCGTCTTCCAACCAGAAATCCGAGTTCGCAAAACTCTTGTTATCGGTATTAGAGATGCTCGGATACTTCGCTTTGCTCTTGTCTTTGACATAATCCCAACCGTAGAAATAGGCGTCGCGAAGTGTGATAAAGCGTGATACACCACTCATAGATGCGGTTGTGAAGCGGCTCATATTCAACCTGTCCATACCGAATGCTCCATTGAAGAAGATGTTGAGCGACAAGCCTCGCCACGATATGGTGTTATTCCAACCGAGAGTCCATTTCGGCGTTGCCTGCCCCTTGATGATGAGGTCTGACGAGGTTGGCGAGGTGGTAAGAGAGCCATCGGCTGCGCGGTATAGGTTTGCTCCCTCGTCGTTAAATCCTACCCAATCGTACACGTAGAATGAACCGAGTGGATAACCGGGCTTCATAATCTGCATAGGTCCTCCGAGATCGCTGTAATTTGCCGTAAGTACAAAGTCGTTGCCGGCCAAATCAATAATCGTGTTTTTGATATAGGTGGCATTCACCGAGGTTTCCCACTTTACGGCTCTATCCACTACGAAGGTGTTGAGCGATAACTCAAAGCCCGTATTGTCCAATGCTCCTTGATTTACCCAGAAAGTGCCACCGCCATTATATGAAGGTACCTGCTTCTGAAAAAGCAAATCAACCGTACTCTTCTTGAACCAATCAAACGAGAAGTTTATGCCGTGGATCGTAAGGTCCAAACCAACATCGTACTGTGTGGTCTTCTCCCAAGTTAAATCGGGCGTAGCGAAGGTGTTGCCCCAATAGCCCGTATAGCCTGTTGATGTTCCCCAGCCGTACGAGGTTGCCGACAACATTCCGAGCGTACTATAAGCCGATATTCCCTCGTTGCCCGTAACTCCGTAACTTGCACGAATTTTTAGATGTTCAACCACCTTTTGTTTCTTCATAAAATTCTCTTGTGCAATATCCCACGCCACAGCGGCCGAAGGGAAGAAGCCCCAGCGATTGCCCTTTTGGAACTTTGACGAGCCATCGGCGCGAAAGGCTGCCGTAACGAAATATCGCTTCTTGTAGTCGTAGTTGAGTCGTACAATACCCGACAGCAACGAGGACTCGGTGTAGCCATTGCTCTCGCTTCGCACTGCGGCATTGCCCACATCCCAATAACCTACGCTCTCGTTGCTCAATCCCGAACCGCTTATTGAAAGTGCCGTATCTTTAACGCCACTCATCTCCCACACGGCATTTGCCGAGATGGTGTGCCCGTTGAATGTGCCACTATATGCGAGGTTGTTTGTATTCTGCCAATAGCGGTGCATTGCCGACGAGTTTGACATCGAACTTGTTGCGCCCGGAGCAAGTTTGCTTGAAGAGAAGGCGTACGAAGGAGAGTGGTTATAGTCGTAACCTCCTTGCACCGAGAGTGTAAGCCCTTTGGCAATTTTGAAGAGCAAACGTCCGTTAGCGTTGAGGTTGTAACTATATGAATCACTGTAATTTTCGGTCATCACGCCATACGGGTTATAGCCTGTACCGATATTGTATGGGTCATTATTATAGATGCCTGTTACAGGGTCTCGCAACTCCATCGTAGGTGAGAAGTTCAGCACGTGGAACCAATTTGGTGCGCCATTCTTCTGGTGAAGAATTGAACCATTCAACTTCATTGACACCGACAGCCAGCGTCTTACATCGGCATCGATATTGGCGCGAACACCATAGCGCATATACTTTGAGTTGATGGTTACCGCCTCTTGGTCAAGCACATTTCCCGAGATGAGATAGCGGACACGCTTGGCTCCACCCGAAACATTCAGGTTGTAGTTTTGCGTTATGGCTGTACGAGTCATTAAATCAACCCAATCAATACCCTTCTCTCCTGTGCGATAGGCCTCCAAATCGGCATCAGACACTATATTTCCCTTAATGTCGTTAAGAGCAATAGCATATTCGTATGGGGTGAGGAGGTTGTAGTTCTTGCGAATCTCTGATACGCCAACCTTGGCATCAAACGAGATACGCGCCCTACCCTGCTCTCCTCCTTTGGTGGTAACGAGAATTACGCCATTGGCTCCGCGTGAGCCATATACCGCCGTTGAGGAGGCATCTTTCAACACCTCCATAGATTGAATATCTTGCGGGTTGATACCGTCCAAGCCGCTTGACGATATGATACCGTCAATCACATATAACGGGTCGCTGCTCTTGTTGATAGAGGTTGTACCGCGTACTCGCACTTTTGCTGCTGCTCCCGGCATACCACTGATGGTCGTAACCTCCACGCCCGACGTTCTTCCTTGTAAGATATCTGAAATGCTTTTGACGGGTTGATCGCTAAAATTACGCGATCCGATGGTTGAAACCGAGCCTGTAAGGTCGCTCTTTTTAACCTCGCCATATCCAATGACAATCACCTCATCAAGCGTTTGGCTCTCCTCCTTCAAAATGAAGTCGTAGCGATGTATTCCCTTCAAAACTCTCCGTTCAAGAGTTTGATATCCGAGGAATGATGCGGTGAGGGTTGAACCAACAGGCACTGTAAGCGTGTAGTGTCCATTCTCATCAGCAACAGTTCCGATAAGGGAGTCCTCCTTTATGAAAATGGTGGTGCCTATTACAATCTCGCCGGCTTCATTTTTGATGGTGCCGTTGATTTTTATCTGCTCCTGCGGAGTATTCTCCTTGGCGGACGCCGATAGAGTAACTGCGAGCAGAGATAGAATGGTGATAAAATGTAAAAATTTACCTTTCATTACTCTATAAGTCTATATTTGACGCAAATATATGCGTTATTGCCTTTGATTGTGATGTGTGGTGGCTCAATCGCCTATTTTGTGAGGTGAAACGCCTATTTTTGCGTTGGCTGATTTGCAAATCAATAATTTTTGCATTTACTTTGCAATGTCCGAATGATACGATTCTAACGGGGTAAGAGCAAACAAAAATGTAATATAATTATGGAGAAGAATCAGAATTTTGTCTATTCAGGTTGGAAGATGAATGGATTTGCGATGTTGTTCATTGTGCTGTTGTCGTATGTGGCAGGTCCTGCACTCGCAATCTACGGAGGTGCTAATTGGGTGGATTATAATCTGCTTTATGGGGTAATTGCCATTGTTGTAGGAGCCATAATTACTTTATGGGCGATTATTGCATCGTGCGGTTTTATAATGTTGGAGCCTAATGAGGCGCGAGTATTGGTCTTCTTCGGAAAGTATCGTGGCAACTTCGTGCAGTCGGGCTTCTGGTGGATAAATCCATTTATGGCAAAGAAGAATATCTCGCTCCGTGCCCGTAACCTCAATGCCGAGCCTATTAAGGTGAACGACAAGCAGGGCAACCCTATCCTTATCGGCTTGGTGTTGGTGTGGAAGATTCGCGAGGAGGAGATCTATAAGGCTGTATTTGATATTGACACCCCAACAGCAACGGGCGAGGTTGCCGTATCGGCAAGTAGCCGTATGCGCGTGTTGGAAAACTTCGTATCGGTGCAGAGTGATGCCGCTTTGCGTCAGGTGGCAGGATTGTACGCCTACGACAACAATAGCGGTGCGAAGGAGGAACTTACACTTCGTTCAAGTGCCGATGAGATTAACGAGGAACTTGAAAATCGCTTGAACGAGCGTTTGGCAATGGCGGGTATCGAGGTTGTTGAGGCTCGTATTAACTACCTTGCATACGCTCCTGAAATTGCAGCCGTTATGTTGCGCCGTCAGCAGGCAGATGCTATCATCTCGGCACGCGAGAAGATTGTTGAGGGTGCAGTTTCAATGGTGAAGATGGCGATAGATAAGTTGGCAGAGGACGGTGTCGTAGAACTTGATGAGGAGCGTAAGGCTGCGATGGTTAGCAACCTGCTCGTGGTGTTGTGTAGCGATGAGTCGGCGCAACCCGTAGTCAATGCAGGTTCTTCAAATCATTAGCGAATGTAAGTTATTATTACTTACAGAAATAAATAAGGCGACCTCATTTCATTTTGAGGTCGCCTTTTGTGTGCGATAATAGCCGTTTTAGCAGTTCATTCCGCCACAGCAATGTATGGTTTGACCACTCACATAAGAGGAGAGGTCGCTGGCGAGGAAGAGTGCCACATTTGCAACGTCTTCCGGTGTTCCGCCTCGGCGTAGAGGAATAGTCTCTGCCCACTTCTCGCGCACCTCCTCGCTCAACTTGGCTGTCAT
>JAFXHB010000076.1 GCA_017536605.1 Alistipes sp. | reverse complement strand
TACCAGAAGTACCTTGACGAGATTGCATCAAAGCGTAAGACTCTCGTATCGACAGGCGACCGTTCGGCAAAGATTCGTACCTACAACTATCCGCAGGGACGTATCACCGACCACCGCATAAACTATACGATCTACAACTTGGCGGCCTTTATGGACGGCGATATTCAGGACTGCATCGACCACCTTATCGTTGCCGAGAATGCGGAGCGACTCAAAGAGCAAGAACTTGGATAGTCGAAAGTTGAAAGTTAAGAGGTTTTTAATTCTGCATTTTGCATTAACCCTGCTGCGCAGGCTTTTCCTCCTTCGCACCTCGGCAAAGCGAGCAAGCGCTCTTTGCTCTCGGTTTGTCGTCGGTTCTGCATTTTGCATTTTGCATTTTGTGTCTGCCTCGGCGCAGACACAAACTCCGCTTTATATCGTAAATGGTGTGGAGATGGAGAGCGTGCAACATATTCCAGAGAGGAATATCGAGCATATAGACCATTTGGAGGCAAACGAAGCGAGCGTGGCAAAGTATGGCGAGAGGGCGAATAATGGCGTTATAATAATCACCCTCCGCTACGACAAGGAGGCTCAATTCACAGGCGATAAGCCCGTTGCCGACTACGTCTCGGAGCGCATAAAGTGGAACGAGAGTTGGGGCGTAGCGCGGTACGTTACCCGCTACACGATTGGCACAGACGGCTCATTCCGACTCGGCACTGAACTCGAATCAACAGACCGACAACTCCGCAAGCGCGTGTTGAAGGTGTTGCAAGATTTGCCAAAGTGGCAACCCGCAACCAAACAGGGCAAAGCGGTGGAGAGCGACTACGTCTTGGCGATACAACTACCAAAAGGAAAGGCTATGCCGAAAGAGCCGTATATAGTGATTAGATAACTTTGGCTTTTAGCCATTAGCCATTGGCTATTAGCTAAACATACGCAAAGTAAAAACTTAATTAAAAAGAGCTAATGGCTAAGGGCCAATAGCTAACAGCAAAGATGTTGAATGCAATTCAGCACATAACACTTGCACAACTGCAAGGGCGAATATCCATCGCTCTGGCAGAGGCTTTGCCACTGCCGGTGTGGGTGAGTGCGGAGGTTGCAGATATCAAGATCAACGCTTCGGGGCACTGCTATATAGAGTTGATTGAGAAGGACGAAAAGTCGGGTACAACATTGGCACAAGCAAGGGCTACGATATGGCGAGCGCAGGTTAGGAGTGTGATAGGAGAGTTTGAGCGAGCGACACAACGCCCTTTGGTGGCGGGTATGAAGATTCTCTTCAAGGCGACCGTTCAGTTCCACGCCGTATATGGCATATCGTTGCAGATAGCCGAGATAGATGCCTCGCACACCATTGGCGATATGCAACGCCAGCGACAGGAGTGCATTGAACGCCTACAAAAAGAGGGTGTCTGGGATATGAACCGCACCCTGACGATGCCGACGGTACCACAACGCATTGCCGTTATATCGAGTGCTACGGCGGCAGGATATCGCGACTTTATGAAGGAGTTGGGGCGCAGTGCCTACCGCATTGAGACCGAACTCTTTGAGGCAACTATGCAGGGGGCGACAAGCGAAGAGAGCGTTGTTGCTGCACTCTGTGCCATAGCCGAGCGCGAGGAGGAGTTTGATGTGGTAGCAATAATTCGTGGTGGAGGTTCTACCATAGACCTTGACTGCTTCAACTCCTACCTTATGGCGGCGACGGTGGCACAGTTTCCACTCCCTGTGCTGACAGGTATCGGACACGACAAGGACACGAGCGTTACCGATATGGTTGCACATACGCCACTGAAAACACCTACGGCAGTGGCGGCGTGGTTACATCAGCAGGCCGCAGACCTTGACGGAGCATTGGAGTATTATGCACTCTCGTTGCGGGACCTATGCCGACAGACAACACACACGGCAGCACTCCGCTTGGAGCAGTTCTCGGCAGATGTACGCCACTTGTCAGAGAGAACTTTGCAGGGCGAGAAGCAGAGACTTGACAGCATAGCAACTTTGGTGGCAAACTTTGCACCAGAGCGCATCTTCCGCCTCGGCTACGCCATAGCCCGCAAGGAGGGCAAGGCATTGCAAAGTGTGGAGGATGTAGGTGTTGGCGACAGCATAAACATATCGCTTGCCAACGGAGAGATTGAGAGTAAAATAACAAAAATAACAAAAAGCTAATGGCCAATGGCTAATAGCTAATAGCTGAATTTATGACTTACAAAGAGGCAATAGAGGAGATTGAGCGGATTTTGAAGTCGTTACGCGAGGAGCAGAACAGCATTGACACCCTCTCGGAGCGAGTGGCAAGAGCAACCGAGTTGATTGCTCTCTGTCGCGAGAAATTGCGCAAAGCGGAAAACGATGTAAACCAAATTATTGAGGAGTAAAAGCCAATAGCTAATGGCTAATGGCTAAAAGCTAATTTATGGGTGCAATTCAAAAAATAGTCAAGTGGTCGCTAAACCATCTGCCTCGCACCCTCTTGCAGAGGGTTGCAGGTTGGGGTGTGCCGATTCTCGGCTTGTGGTACGCAGGGCGTGGGCGCAAGTGCCCTATCTGCGGTAAGCAGGTGCGCGAGTTTCTGCCATACGGCTACGGTGTTTCTCGCCGTGATGCACTCTGCCCACGATGCTTGGCTTTGGAGCGACACCGCCTGCTATGGCTCTACATCGAGCGCGAAACCGACCTATTGAAGGGCTACCCTACCCTGTTGCATATAGCACCGGAGGTGGCTCTGAAACGACAATTTGAACGACACTACGGCAAGGAGCACGCCGACTGCTACCTCACCGCCGACTTGGAGAGCCCTTTGGCGAAGTTACACTTCGATATTCAGGATATTCCGCTTGCCGACGAGAGTGTAGATGTTGTCATCTGTAACCATATACTTGAACACGTGGCAGACGACCGCAAGGCGATGTGCGAACTGCACCGCATACTGCGTAGAGGGGGTTGGGGTGTAGTGCTTGTACCGCAAGACCTCAACCGCGAGAAGACCTTTGAGGACGACACGATAACCTCGCCCGAAGAGCGTGCAAAGATATTTGGGCAGTATGACCACCGCCGCATCTATGGGCGCGACTATGCAGATCGCCTACGCGAGTGCGGGTTTGAGGTGGAGGAGATTGAGTACGAAAAGCGACTCTCCGAAGAGGAGCGAAAGCAATACGCAACTGCCGGAGAGCGTTTGTATATTATAAAGAGGCCATTAGCTGTTAGCTATTAGCCATTAGTTTTTTTAGATATTTTCAGCCAATGGCTAATGGCCAATGGCTAAAAGCCAGATAAGTATGGAGTTATTTGAGAGATACGAGAAACTGCGAAATGCGGTAGCAAATCAGGTCTCAACCACCACGCAAGGGCTGGTGGATAAGGCACTACAATTTGCGGAGGAGCGAATGGAGGGTTTGACTCGCTACGACGGGACACCTATGCTTGACCACGCCGCAGAGGTTGCTCATATTGTTGCAACAGAGGTGGGACTTGGGCGCAACTCTACCGTCGCCTCGATTCTACACGACGTAGTCCGCATTGAGGCGAAGAGGAACGACGACGACAACTTCGAGTTGCTCCTCAATACCATTCACAAGGAGTTCGGCGCAGAGGTGGTTGGTATCGTAATCGGATTGTCCAACATCTCCGAACTGAAACTAAACACCCAATCTGACCAAGCCTCCGACTTCCGCGATATGATTGTTGCCTACTCGGAGGACCCGCGCGTGATTCTCATAAAACTTGCCGACAGGCTTGAAGTGATGCGCTCTATCGCGATGTTCCCGAAGGAGAAGCGTCTTAAAAAGTCGTGGGAGTCAATGAACCTCTATGCGCAAATTGCTCACAAACTCGGACTCTACAAGATTAAGAGCGAGTTGGAAGACCTCTCGTTAGCACAACTTGAACCCGAAGATTACAACCACATCAGCAATAAGTTGCGCGAGGGAGAGAAGGAACGTTTGGACTTTATTGAGCGATTCCTGCTCCCGATACGCAAAGGTCTTGATGTGGCGGGCGTAAAGTATCACATCAAGAGCCGCACCAAGTCCATCTACTCCATCTGGAACAAGATGCGTAAGCAGAGAGTCCCTTTTGAGGGTGTGTACGACATCTTCGCCCTACGCATCATCATCGACTGCCCGATACCACAAGAGAAGGCGCAGTGTTGGTTGGCATACTCCATCGTAAGCGACTTCTACACCCCGAATACAGAGCGTATGCGCGACTGGATATCTATCCCGAAGTCCAACGGATACGAGTCCTTGCATACAACCGTTGCGGCAGGCAATGGCAAGTGGGTGGAGATTCAGATTCGTACCGAGCGTATGGACAATATCGCCGAGTTGGGTATCGCTGCCCACTGGCGATACAAGGGTATAAATCAGGGTGCGCAGACAAGCGAGCAGTGGTTGCAGCGTCTTCGTGAACTAATGACAGAGACCAAGGAGGATATCGCCGAGAGGTTTGATGCGCAGCCGACCTCCGGAGAGATATTTGTCTTTACACCTAACGGCGATATACGAAAGTTGCCGGAGGGTGCTACGATATTGGACTTCGCATTTGACATTCACTCCAACCTCGGTTGCACCTGTTCGGGCGGAAAGGTCAATGGTCGCGCCGTACCTATCCGTGAGCAGTTGCGCAATGGCGACATTGTGGAGATTCTCACCCATAAAGGTCAGCAACCAAAGGCGGACTGGCTCAACTTTGTAGTTACCTCAAAGGCGAAGGGCAAGATTAAGTCCGTAATACGTGAGGAGCAGGCGAAGAATGCCAACCTCGGACGCGAGGAGTTGGAGCGCAAGTTGAAGAATTGGAAGATAGCAAAGAGTATCGACGAGGTTGTTGCCTACCTATGTAAATACTATAAGCAGCGCACCGGCACCGCACTCTACGAACTTATCGCCACCGAGAAGATCGATTTGGCGGTGGTCAAGGAGGTCTTGTCCAAGTGGCTGTCGGGCGAGGCTGATGAGGAGCGTCGCATTGCCGAGCAGGAGGCGGAGGCTCGTCGTCGCAACACCACAACCGAGCGCAAGCCATCAAACGATGCGCTCGTCATAGATGAGAGCATCAACAATATCGTCTATAAACTCGCCAAGTGTTGCAACCCAATCAAGGGCGATGACATCTTCGGCTTCGTAACGATAAATACGGGCATCACGATACACCGCATTGACTGTCCAAACGCGAAGCGTATGCGCGAGCCGTACCCATATCGCATAATGGAGGCTCGTTGGCGCGAGAGCGCACAGGGGGCGTTCCGCGTAACTATCGCCATAACGGCGCAAGACTCGTCAGGCTTGGTCAATAAAATTACGGAGGTCGTAAGCCACGAGATGAAACTCAACATTCGCTCCATCAACATCTCCTCACGAGGCGACAAGACGGGTAGCGGAACTATCAGCGTGGAGGTACCTTCGGCAGGCGTTGTCGATACTTTGATATACGCCATACTCCGCATCAAGGGGGTACAGCGAGCATACCGAGTGAAGAACTAAACCAATACCTATATTATAATGAAACGATCATCAAAAATTATCATTACCGTAGCCGTTGTTGCAGTGGCGGCTATTGCGGCATTTTTTGTTTGCTACGAACCAAGGCGTAGCGGAAATCCTGTTTTTGAGGGGTGGTATGCCGACCCCGAAGGAGTAGTCTTCGGCGACACCTATTGGATCTATCCGACTTGGTCTAAACCATTTCCGGAGCAGTTGCACTTTGATGCCTTCTCCTCAAAGGACCTCATTTCGTGGCAGAAGCACGAACGCATAATTGACCAATCATCTATCTCGTGGCTTACCCACGCACTGTGGGCCCCTTCAATCGTTGAGAAAGAGGGCAAATACTATCTTATGTTCTCCTGCAACAACATCAAGCAGGGCGAAGTTGGCGGTATCGGAGTGGCTGTGGCAGATAACCCTGCCGGACCATTCAAAGACCATCTCGGCAAGCCACTTATCGGCGACATAATAAATGGAGCGCAACCTATTGACCAATTTGTATTTAAGGATACAGACGGCACATACTATATGTACTACGGTGGCTGGAAACACTGCAACGTAGGCAGACTAAACGACGACTTTACGGGCTTCGTACCATTTGAGAGTGGCGAGATATTCAAGGAGATTACTCCGGGCGAGTATGTCGAAGGTCCATTTATGTTTATCCGCGACGGAAAATACTACTTTATGTGGTCGGAGGGTAAGTGGCGCGAGGCAAACTACCGCGTAGCATACGCCATCGCCGACAACCCACTCGGTCCATTCGAGTCGCGCGGTGTGATACTACAAACCGACGAGAAGATAGGTACAGGTGCAGGACACCACTCGGTAATGCACAACCCGAAGAGTGGCAAATACTACATCGTATATCACCGCCACCCTATCGGCTCAACCGATGGCGATGACCGTCGTACCTGCATAGATGAGTTGCACTTTGACTCGGAGGGCAATATCCTCCCTGTAAAGATGACCTTTGAGGGCGTTAATGCCGACCCTTTGAGATAGCATCATATTAAATATGTAAATAAAAAACAGCCCATTTCAGGCTGTTTTTTATTTATAGGTGCGCTTTTTATCACTTTTCTTTACTTTTTTCAGATATTTTTCTTATATTTGTAAAATATGGCGTGCTTATACTTCCATATCCCGTTTTGCAAGCGCATCTGCGGCTACTGCGACTTCTATCGTAGTGCAAAGGTGCAACTGATACCACAGGTGTTGGAGGCTATGCACAATGAGTTGGAGCGCGAGCATACCCTCTTGCACGAGCGCAAGATAAAGACCATATACTTTGGAGGTGGAACACCCTCGCTGGTGGCTCCTCGCGAGATTGAGCGACTTATCGCACACGCACGCAACCTCTTTGACTGCTCGGAGGTGGAGGAGATTACCATTGAGGTAAACCCCGACGACATCAACGAGGAGTATATCGCCGAGTTGAAGGCTACCTCCATAAATCGCATCTCGATAGGGGTGCAGTCGCTTGACGATGCGACGCTACGCTTTATGGGGCGACGACACTCCGCCGAGCAGGCGCAGCGGGCAGTCAAGATGTTGCAGGAGGCGGGATACGACAATATCTCGGTGGATGTAATCTTCGGAGTGGAGTGCGCCACACGAGAGGCTCTGACTCAAACCCTGCAAGGGGTATTGGATATGGGGGTGCAGCATATCTCCGCCTACCACCTCACGATTGAGGGTGGCTCCCGTTTTGCAAGAATGTTGCAGCGTGGAGAGATTCAAGAGTGCGAAGAGGAGCGCAGCGAAGAGGAGTTTATGCTGGTACACAGCACCTTGACACAGGCGGGATTTGAACATTATGAGGTGTCAAACTTTGCGTTGGAGGGCTATCGCTCACGACACAACTCCTCCTATTGGAGGGATATAGAGTATCTCGGCATCGGCGCAGGAGCGCACTCCTACAATGGCGAGATTCGTCGCTGGTGCGAACAGGATATAGCCGACTATATCGTAGAGGCGAAGTACGAGTCGGAGCAACTCTCCGAAACAGACCACCTGAACGAGATGTTGATGACATCACTGCGTCGCCGAGAGGGCTTCTCGCTCCGCGATATTGAGGGGCGATTCGGGGCAGAACGGCGCAACGAGATTGAGAAGAAGGCAACCCGACTTTTAGAGTGCGGAGTGCTGACGAAAGATGAGAATGAGAGGCTCTTTATAAAGCCCGAAAAGTTTATTCTTTCGGATATTATTATAACCGATTTGATGGTGTAAAAAGTGGGAAAAACAAATTATTAAAAATTTTTAATAAAAACTTTTATTTTATCAGTTATTAGTGCTATCTTTGCACCCTGAATAGCGATGATAATTCACAAAATCAGATAATTATAATTATGAGCGAAATCAAATTTAACCCCGATGCTCTCTTTGAGGTGAGCTGGGAGGTATGTAACAAAGTGGGTGGCATTCACACCGTGTTGGCGACAAAGGCTCTCACTGTAACAAACCAGATGGGCGACAAGTATATCACCATCGGTCCGGACTTCTTGCAGGATAGGGAGTCCTCGGAGTTTACAGAGGATCCTATGTTGATGAAGAGTTGGCGACAGACTCTCTACAATGAGGGTATTCGTGTACGCATTGGTCGTTGGAACGTGTGTGGCAACCCTATCGCCATTCTCATCGACTTTACAACCCTCTTCGCAAGCAAAGATGACATCTTGCGCGAGTTGTGGGAGGACTATCGTGTAGATTCTATCTCGGGACAGTGGGACTATGTTGAGCCTGTCTTGTTCGGATATTTGGCAGGTAAGGTCATTGAGTCCTATGCAGACAACTTCTGCGCCACTACCGAGAAGGTGGTTGCCCACTTCCACGAGTGGATGACCTGCTCGGGTGGTCTTTACCTCCGCAAGCACTCTCCATATATCGCAACCGTAATGAGTACGCACGCAACCGTAATGGGTCGCTGCATCGCAGGTAACAACCTCCCACTCTACGGTAACTTGGAGCAGTTCAACGCCGACGACTTGGCTCGTCAGTTCAATGTTATGGCAAAGCACTCTATCGAGAAGGTGGGTGCATTGCACCACGACGCATTTCTCTCGGTGAGCGATATTACGGCTCGCGAGTGCGCACACCTTCTCGGTAAGGAGGTTGATGTGGTAACCCCTAACGGCTTTGAGAATGACTTTGTTTGGGAGGGTGAAGAGTACGAGGCGAAGCGCAAGGAGGCTCGCAAGGCTATGATTGAGGTTGCCGAAGCTTGCCTCTCGCACAAGTTTGAGAAGGAGCCGC
>JAFXHB010000075.1 GCA_017536605.1 Alistipes sp. | reverse complement strand
CCTCGCTCATATAGCCCTTGGTATCCTCGGCGTGCGAGCGTGGGAATGTCATCTGTGCTTGCGCACCAACTGCTACAACGGCTAAAACTGCCGCCAAAAAGACTCTTTTCATATTAGTAGTATTTAGTAGTTAATAACTTTCAAAACCTCGCCATTATCCTTGGCAACAGCGCGCTTCCACTTCTCCGAATATCCCGGTTGTTCAATCTTGTCAGGGATATTCTTACCCGTACCATTGTCAATAAAGCCCTTCTCGTTCTCCGCCTTAACATTACCATCTATATACTTAACAAGCAGATATTTATCAAGCGAATCCCACTTCTCAAAGAGCGATTGTGCAGTTGCTGTTGAGTAGTTGGTCAAGAACTTCTGCGCCTTCTTCTCGGATAGCGATGCCACCTTCGCATCAACCTTTGCGACCTCTGCCAACTTGTCGTTCTCCCACTTGTCCAACTCCTCGCGAACTCGCTTGCCGACAACATCATAGCGCAAGTATGCAAAGTTTGCGATACGGTTTGTAACCCAGAACATTGAGGTTGGCGAGTAGTGCAACATTGAGCCGTTCTCCTCCGAGAGGCACCACGGCACTTCGGTAGTGTTACAGTATATAGGTGTCAAAGGCGATGTCGCGGCATCGTCAGTGCCAAACCAGAGAATACCCACCTTACCTTTACGCGCCTGACCGCAGAGCCAAAAACCTGTCTGCTGTGTAGCGGTAGCACGCTCGTTACAGTACTCCACGCCATCAACCTTGAAGTACATTGGTCGCCAACGATATGGGCAACCGCTTCCACCTGCACCGATATCGGTTGTCATATCCATCGGAGTACCCTCGTAGTGGTCGCGCATAGCATCGAAAACCTGCTTTGGCGACACCTTCTTCGTAGGCTTAACCCACAACGGCATACGGTTCTTTGGGTTGTGTCCCATAGCGTAGTCGGTATATTGGTCCATACCCTCTGCTACGGTGCGGAAGAACGCCCAAACACGCGCCTCACAGCCACGCAAAGCACCAAAGTCTGCCGGTGCGTAGGCATCGCAGAACGAGAACTCCTCGTCTTTGCCATTGAAGTAGCCCATCTCACGAGCAAACGAAATCACATCGGGAGCATAGAGGCAGTTCTCCTTGTCGTTGAGAGGAAATGTCGAAATGCGGGCTTGGTTGGCGTGTCCCGACACGTAACCGTCAGGGATACGGCGAGCAACCCAAACTATACCCTTACGGAGGTTGTTGCCCTTCGCATCAAGTTTCTCGCCCTTACCAATCAACTCCATAATCCACGCCTCGTCAGCATCGGCAATCGAGAACGATTCGCCCGACGATGCGTAGCCGTACTTATTCGCCAACTCGACAATTACGTCAATCGCCTCGCGTGCTGTCTTTGCGCGTTGCAAAGTGATATAGATCAACGAGCCATAGTCAATACCACCCTTCGGATCCACCAACTCGTGGCGACCACCATAGGTAGTTTCGGTGATAATGAGCGAGTGCTCGTTCATATTACCTACGGTTGAATAGGTTACCGGCACCTGCTCAATCAGACCGATATAACGACCCGAATCCCACTCATCTACGGGCATAGTAGCTGACTTTTGCTTGCCACCATTATGTTTGTAGAGCGCACCATATAGCTGGTGTGAATCAGCGGCATAGGTAACCATTACCGAGCCATCGGTCGATGCCCCCTTCGTAACGATAAAGTTTGTGCAGGCGAGAGCAGTCGCTGTGCCCGCCAAAAAAGCAATTGTTAAAAGAATCTTTTTCATACTCTATAATTGTTTTGTTTTATTCGCTCCCGCAAATATACAAAAACTATTTGAACAAGACAAAAAAAAGGCATTCGTTAGAATGCCTCATTTACCGAGAATACTGCTCCGTGCATCAGTCGTCCTTGACCGTCGCGCCCGCCAAAACCGTAATCAAGTCGCAGATTTACCCTGCGCTTAAACTCAAAGCGCAGTCCCACACCATAGTTTGGCATTGTGTGTTGCCATTTGAAGTTGCTGTATGAGAAGACATTACCTGCACCACCCCACACTACTCCACCCAAGCGTTTATAGATACGCTGACGCAACTCTGCCTGCACGCTTACCGAGCAGAGGTCCGTAAAACGCCCTGCATAGTATCCACGCATTGAGTGTGAGCCGCCCAGCGAGGCGTAGTAAGCCCAAGGCGTACCCTTGCTATTCAGTTCACCCCTCAAATCAAGAGCCAACACCGCACCCCTCCACAATCGTTGATAGTAATCTACTACCAATCGTCCCGAATAGGTGGTTTTGCCTATATTGCTCGTACCCTTCGGGCGAATCTTGCCCTGCAATGCGATATAGACGCCTCGCTCCGGATTGGGGATAAAGTCGCGTGTATCATACTCCAACAAGAGCGACAACCCAAGCGCATAGTAGGCACTCTTCTCGCCATTCAGTCGCGCGAGGAACTCCGCATATTCGCTTCCGTCATCTTTTCTCACCTTTCGGGTGTAGAGGTAGTCAAAGTCTGCACCGACGCCGACATACAGCCCTTTGGCAAGTCGCTCAAAGTAGCGAAAGTCCGCCATACAGCGCGACCCATTATAGCGCAGATAGCCATTATTCATCGCATCGCGATAGCCCAAACCCCAGAACTTTGTAGGCTGTGAGTAAAACTCCGTGTCATAGGTTATACGGCGACGGTCATTACGGAAGATGTTGTTACCCTTAACACCAACACGGTAGAAGCCCGTTAGCGAGGCTGTGGCGTAAATAGAGAAGTCCGATGCGGGCAGAGAGCGATTCTCCTTATCTATGCGGTAGAGTCCCGCCGCAACAAACGCCAAACCTGCCGAGGTGCTGTTCGTGTAGTAGATGCCCGGCACGAAGGTAAAATCAACCCTCTTTTCAAAACTCTTATCCTTGGCACTCTCCACAAAGTAGTTCACAATCTTGTTCCAAGCCCTATTTTCGCGCTTCGGCTTTGAGGTTGTCGCACCAAGTTCTACCGGCGTATAGGTATAAGCGATAGTATCCCTGCCATTGACAAGGATACTACTATTTTGTGCCACCGCCTCTACTGCCGTTACGGCGAGCAGTGCTAATATAAAAACTCTATACAGCCTCAACTAAAAACGGTATTTGTCAATCAAGTCGTAAAACTCTTTTTTACCCTCCTCATTAACCTCGTCGCGGAGTACATATTCAAGGTTTCCCTCCTTCGTAACGATGAGGAGCATAAACTTCTTATTGCAGTCGCCCAAACCCCACGCATTCTTGAAGGTGTGGTCGTGGTCCTCAATAATCACCGCGCCATTCTTCTCTACACGCTTACGGCAAATCTTGCGCAACAACTCCTTCGGCAACCAAGTGTCAGGGAAGTTAAGGATACCAAAACCGTAGATTTCAGGTCCCGCAGCACGAGCATTCTTCTCCAACTCCTCGGCAAAGCGGTTGTTCTTATTCGCCGCCAAGTAGGCATCGGGATCAACGTAGAATATAAGCAGGTTCTTCTCGCCAAAGTGTGGCAACTTCGTAAAATTACCGTACAGGTCCTTGATTGTTACATTCTCAACCTTGCGGAACTTTGGAAGCGTTGAGAGAGTGTCCTGCGGAGAGGCAAGTTCGTTCTTCTGTCCGTAGGCAACAACGCTTACGAAGAGGGCTGTCAGCAATAGAAAAAATCTCGATTTCATTAGGGTATTTTGCGTTTATGTTTTTCAGCCTGCAAAGGTAACACTATTTACCAAATAGTGGGAGTTCTACCCCAAAATTTCAACGAACAGGCAAAAAACATCAACGAATCCCGACTTTACACCCCATTCTCCTCGCGCCAGCCCTTACGCCTTCGCTCCAAATGTTTATCCAACCCGTAGCGACCACTGCCCGATATGACGAGTGTGGCGTATAGACCTATGTATAGTATCTGTCGCTCCACACCGAGCCACCCGAGCGAAGGGAAGATTACGAATATCTCCACAAACATTCCGAGAGCCATAATAAAGGCTGCAAAGCGCGTTCCGTAACCGCATATCAGCATCACGGCAAACAACGCCTCCAAAAATGTAAAGATGACGAATGTTGCCCCACTACTCTCAAAGAGGAGTGCCGGATAACCCGTCAGGACAAAGTTGTAGGTCTGCAACTTATCTATAATATGTAGCGTAATCAACGTCCCCACAAAGAGTCGCAGAAAGAGTATCGCGCGGTCTATGTAGCGATAATCGCGTAGTGTTTCAAGAAGCCGTTTCATCATAGCACCCCTACTCGTCGCAATAACTGGGCCAAAGGTTTTAGCTTTTAGCCGTTGGCCATTAGCCATTAGCTTTTTTTGCGGGTTTGATAGGATTTATAGGATAGCGCAAACCTTATAACTCCTATATCTCCTATCGTTGCGCCCCTCCCCCATTTCATCATTTCACCATTTCAGGGGGGGGGTGAAATGACTGAAATGCCTGAAATGAGTAAAATGGCTGAAATGAGTAAAATGGGAACGCGAGCGATAAAGGTTATTAAAGGCTATTAAGGGTTATTAAGGTTGCGCGCAAAAAAAGCCAAAAAATAATTTTGCATTCTGCATTTTGCATTCTGCATTAAAAAAGCCAATGGCCAATGGCTAATGGCTAACAGCCCAAAAAAATAAGCGCACCCGAAGTGCGCCTATCTTTGCAAGTGAGCAACAGACTATTTCTTAGCCTCTGCAACCGATACCTTGCGGAACTCCTTCAAGAGCTTTGAAAGCTCCAAAGCAGCCTTACGAGCGCGAGTACCTGCAGCCTTGTTGTTCTTCTCTACCTGCGCAGCAGCATTTGCCTGAAAAGCAGCCACCTGTGCATTGATCTGATCTACTAAATTTTTCATAACCCTGTTTTTTTTAGTTAATGGTTTGTAAGGCAAATATATATCTTTTTTTTAGTTCCAACAAATTTTTCAAAGATTTTATCAAAAAATATGCATTTTTTCGTCAATTAGCCACCAAATAGGGTATATTTTTTGCGAATAGAGTGGATAAAACGAAACTTTTACCACTATGCAAGCATCTCTGAAATGGGCGATATTTATAGCCCCAATTTTGCTCTACTCTTGTAAAAGCCAACTCAAAAGCCACAACGAGCCTCTTGTCGTAGAGGTGGTTGAGGCAAAGGCTGAAATGTTGCACACGCAGCGCAACTTTATCTCAACAATCAGCGCGAACTACTCCGCCACCATTCAGCCCCGCATAGCGAGTTACCTGACCTCCTCCTCGTTCGAGAACGGTATGCCCGTAAAGCAGGGGCAGTTGCTCTTTACATTGGACGACAGCGAGCAGCGTGCAAACCGTCTTGCTGCCGAAGCCGCCCTCTCCTCGGCACGAGCAAAGGCTGTGGAGGCGCGACGGAACTATGAGCGTGCGATACCTTTGGCTCGCATCAACGCCATAAGTCAAACACAACTTGACCAATACACCGCCGAGAATGTGGCGGCGAAGGCCTCGGTAAACTCCTCACGACAGAACTTGGCAAATGCCCGCTTGGCGGAGAGTTACACCAAGATATACTCCCCGATAAATGGCATTATATCCTCATCAAATGCCCATATCGGCGACTATGTTGGCGTAGGTACACAGTTTGCGACGCTGACAACCATACAGAATATAGATACCGTATCGGTGGATATAGCCCTGCCAATGAACGAGTATCTGACACTATCGGGCAAGAGCAACTTCTCGTACGAGAACAGCAAACTGCTCTCCGACATTACGCTCACCCTCGCCGATGGCTCTGTATATCCTCTGCGTGGTTTTTACAAGTTTACACGCCAAAGTATCGCGGGCGCACTCGGTACTATTATAATAGTGGTAGGATTTGACAACCCCGACTACGCGCTCAAAGATGGGCAATTTGCGCGAATAAGCACCCGAATAGGCTCTCCGAAGCAACAGATAATAGTTCCCCAGCAAGCCGTATCGCAGGAGCAAAACATCTCTTCGGTATGGGTTATACGCCCCGACTCAACAGCCGAATTCAGAAAGGTAAAGCCGGGTAACACATACGGCTCGTACTGGATTATAGACGAAGGTATTAGCAACGGGGAGGTTGTCGCCTTAACGGGCGGTATGAAGTTAAAGAACGGAATGAAAGTAACACCTATAACAAAGAGCACACAAGATGAATAACATCTTTATTTCACGACCTATATTTGCGATATCGCTCTCGGCAATTATTGTCTTGCTCGGAGGTATCGCCATTGCCAATCTCGCCATTGAGCAATACCCCGATATTACGCCTCCCGTAGTTGAAGTGTCGGCACAATACGACGGAGCCGATGCCACAACCGTAAACAATGCCGTAGCAACACCCATAGCCGAGAGTATTATGGGCGTCAGCGATATGCTCTATATGCAATCAACGAGTGCGAATGACGGCTCAATGAAGTTGCAGGTAACATTTGATATCGGTTCCGATGCCGACCTTGATGCGATATTCACACAAAACAACGTCGCCACATCAACCGCCAAGTTACCCTCTTCCGTAATTGAGCAAGGCGTTGTAACCCGCAAAACGCAGACTGGTTTCTTGATTGTATATGCCCTATACAGCGATGGTCGCTATGATGAGTCCTTCCTCTCAAACTACGCCTATCTAAATCTGGAAAACGAACTCTTAAAGATTAACGGAGTGGGCAAGGTGGAGATTATGGGTGCGGGAGAGTACGCTATGCGTGTATGGCTTCGTCCCGACGTTCTAAACTACTACAACCTATCCGTAAGTGATGTGATGAATGCCATATCGGTTGAAGCGGGGCTCTACCCTGCCGGACAGTTCGGTGCAGAGCCGACATCACCTACTACGCAATACACCTATACGGTAACTATGCCCAAGCAACTCTCCTCGCCCGAAGAGTTTGGCAACATTCTGCTAAAAACCACCACCAAAGGAGAGGAGGTACGTCTGCGCGACGTTGCCGAGGTAGAGTTGGGCAATGAGACCTACGGCACAAGTTCCCGCTTTGGCAACAACCCGACAACCATCATCACAATATATCAAGAGCCGTCGTCCAATGCGGTGGCTCTGGGTAAAGCGGTCAAAGAGAAGATGGCATCGCTCGCCGAGCGTTTTCCCGACGGCGTAGCCTACGAGACAATTGTTGATGCCACACAGAGTATCTCGGCAGGCGTAAAGGAGATTTTTGAGACGCTCCTCATAGCCCTCATACTCGTTATACTCATCATCTACATCTTCTTGCAGAGTTGGCGTGCAACGCTTATTCCGCTAATTGCGATTCCCGTATCCCTCATCGGCACCTTCACCCTATTCCCGATATTCGGCTTCACGATAAATATCATCTCCCTTTTAGGTCTTGTGCTATCGGTGGGCTTGGTGGTTGATGATGCTATTGTGGTAGTAGAGGCTTCACAGGCGGGCATTGAGCGCGGACTATCGGCAAAAGAGGCTACCGCAGAGGCGATGCGCAAGGTTACCTCTCCAATTATCGCAACAACCCTCGTATTGTTGGCGGTCTTTATCCCTATCTCCTTTTCGGGCGGTATCTCGGCACGACTATTCCAGCAATTCGCTATCACCATATCGGTTTCGGTCTTCTTCTCTATGATTAACGCCTTAACGCTATCGCCTGCACTGTGCGCACTTCTCCTTCGTCCGCACAAGAGATCCGACAAAGGCTTTTTCGGACTTTTCAACCGCATATTTGACAAGGCGATGAGACGTTATGCAACGTCGGTAGCAAACTTCGTTTCACGATGGAAGAGGAGTATTGCAATGGTCGCAATAATATGCGTTGCGATTGCAGTTATCATACGACTACTACCAAGCGGATTTCTTCCCGAGGAGGACCAAGGTTTCTTCACAATCTCGGTTACCGTACCCGACAATACCGCCCTCGCTCACACAAAGCAGGTGATGGCGAAGGTCGATTCCCTAACCAAGTCCACTCTGCCTATCGTCGCCAGCACGGGTGTTGTATCTGGATTCAATATCCTCTCCGGCATCGCGACAACAAATAGCGGTGTGATATTTGTCAAATTGGTCGATTACGACAAACGCAAACTCTCCGCAATGGAGGCGGTAGATAGGCTCAATGAGGTGTTGTACAGCGGTATTCCGGAGGCGGAGTGTGCCGCCTTTGTATCCCCTTCCATACCCGGACTCGGTGTCAGTTCCGACGTTACGCTATTCGTTCAGGATAGTGGCGGCAAGGGGATAGACAACCTCTACAACGAGAGCCAAGCCCTCCTTGCTGCACTGCGCAAATCGCCTAAAATCAGGAGTGCTGCAACACAGTTCCGCAATGGTGTTGCACAAAAGCACCTTGACATAGACAAGCAGCACGCCTTGAAGAGTGGTGTGTCGCTCGGCGACCTATACTCCGAGACCGCCACACTCCTCGGAAGTCGAATGATTAACAACTTCACGCTCTTCGGACGACAATATCGCAGTTACCTGCAAGCATCGCCCGAATACCGAGAAGACGAGAACTCTTTGGATAGTTATTACCTTACGAATAACGAGGGAGTGAGCGTTCCTCTATCATCGTTTATTACCGTGCGCGACACTATTGGAGTTCAATACATTACACAATTTAACTTACACAACGCAATAGGCGTAAATGTAACTCCAAACAAGGGTACATCTTCGGGAGAGGCGATGGCAGAGATTGAGCGAATTGCCGAACAGACGTTAAGCCGAAACTGCACCATCGCTTGGAGTGGGGTGTCATTTCAGGAGCAGGAGGAGTCCTCCAAGGGGATAATCGTCTTTGCGATAGCCTTTATCTTTGTATTCTTCACCCTCTCGGCACTATACGAGAGTTGGAGTCTGCCGATAGCCATCGTCTTGGGCGTTCCCCTCGCCGTACTTGGTGCGCTATCCGCAATCGGCATCGCTCATCTTATAGAGCCAAAATACATCAACGATATCTATCTGCAAATATCGCTCGTGATGTTAATTGGCTTGGCGGCGAAGAACTCTATACTCGTTGTGGAGTATGCCGACATTATGCACCGCAAGCAGCATCTACCGCCTCTTGATGCAACGATTGAGGCGGCAAAGGAGCGTGTGCGTCCGATAATAATGACCGCCTCCGCCTCTATTCTTGGTATGCTGCCACTCATCTTTGCGATGGGTGTATATTCTACGGCACGCAACATTATGGGCGTAGCGTTAGTCGGAGGATTGCTCTTTGCCACACTCTTCGGCATCTTCCTCTATCCGGCACTATACTACCTCATTGCAAGGAATAAAAAGAATTAAACACAATAACAATGAAACACTTTATCCCTCTATTGGCACTACTCCTTGTCGGGTGTAATCCACGACTCATATCGCCACAAGTTGTTGTACCTGAACGATACCACTACGGCTCATCGTTCAGCCAAGACTCCATTCGTATCTCGGAGGAGTGGTGGCGCATATTTGGCGACACCACACTGAATGCACTTGTCGAACACGCACTACTGCAAAATAGGGAGTTGAAGATTGCCGCATCACGCATAGAGGAGGCTCGCTACAACCTCTCGGTGGCGCGTTCCGCCTATCTCCCATCGTTCAACGCAGATATAAGTGCCAACGGCGTCTATCAGAGTGCGACGGACAATATCAGCCAAGCCTACAAAATCACGCCAACAGTTAGTTGGGAGATTCCTCTGTTCGGCTCGTTACGACACACCACGCGCAAGGCAAAGGCGAACATTCTGTACGAGGAGTGGCAACATCAAGGCGTACAACTCGCTTTGGAGGCGGAGGTTGCAACCGCCTACTCCACGCTCTTGCAGTATAGGCAAGACCT
>JAFXHB010000074.1 GCA_017536605.1 Alistipes sp. | reverse complement strand
TGTCAATCACATTACCACCAATTTTTACTACCGTTATCATCTTTTAGCTATTAGCCATTGGCTCTCTATTATTTAATCTCTTCCAACATTCGTTTGAGAACAACTTCTGCCGAGATTTCTCGGTTTGCAGCCTCTGGAATAACGATACTTGTCGGAGCCTCAATCACATCGTCGGTAACAATCATATTGCGACGCACGGGTAGGCAGTGCATAAAGTAGGCGTTGTTCGTCAGAGCCATCTTCTCGGCATCTACGGTCCAATCTTTATCCATAGAGAGTACCTTTCCATAGTTTTCACCCTCGTATGCCGACCAATTCTTCGCATAGATAAAGTCTGCCCCCTCAAAGGCCTTGCGCTGGTCGTATTCGATGGTAGCACCGCGAGTGAACTTCTCGTCAAGTTCATACCCCTTCGGGTGGGTTATTACCAACTCGTAATCGCTCTTCAATACCCACTCCGCAAAGGAGTTTGCTACTGCCTGTGGCAGAGCCTTTGGGTGAGGTGCCCACGTAAGTACAACCTTTGGTCGCTCGATGCGTTTATGCTCCTCTATGGTGATGAGGTCGGCAAAACTCTGTAAAGGGTGGCGTGTTGCCGCCTCCATACTGAATACAGGTCGCCCCGAATACTTTATAAACTGCTCAATGACACGCTCCTCGTAGTCTTCGTTGCGGTCTTTCAGTCCGGCAAATGAACGCACTCCGATAATGTCGCAGTAGGAGCCCATTACAGGTATCGCCTCCAAGAGGTGTTCAGCCTTGTCGCCGTCCATCACCACGCCACGCTCGGTCTCCAACTTCCAAGCACCCTGATTTACATCAAGCACCATCACGTTCATACCGAGGTTCATCGCCGCCTTTTGGGTTGAAAGACGGGTGCGGAGCGAGGAGTTGAAGAATATCATCAACAGCGTCTTATTCTCGCCCAAGTGCTTGTAGGCAAAGCGGTTTGCCTTGACTTCAAGAGCCTCGCGCAACGCCTCCTTCAAGTCGCCAATATCCTCTACGCAGGTAAATTTTTTCATATCTGTTATTTTTATCGGCTTTTTAATAGTTCTTTCAGTGCAACGAGGAACTTATCCGCCTCCTTGCGTGTAACGGTTAGCGCAGGGAGTAGTCTGACCGTCGTAGCACCTGCACCACCCGTAAAGATGTGATGCTTCTTCAAGAGTCGCAGACGCATCTCCGATGCCGAGCCCTCAATCTCCATTCCAATCATCAGACCACGACCTCGCACCTCCTTCAACTGCGGTATTTTGCGCAACTCCGTCAAGAGGTACTCGCCCACCTCGCGGGCATTATTTACGAGATTCTCCTGCTCAAAGATATCCAACACAGCTATCGCCGCAGCACAAGCGAGGTGGTTACCGCCAAATGTTGTGCCGAGCATACCCTTTGTAGCCTCAAAGTGAGGGGCAATCAGCACTGCTCCCATCGGGAAGCCGTTTGCTATACCCTTTGCCGAGGTGATGATGTCGGGGCGGATACCCGCGTGCTGATGTGCGAAGAAGTCGCCCGTGCGACCATATCCCGACTGTATCTCGTCAAGAATAAGCGATACGCCGTACTTGGTCGTAACCTCACGCAACTGCTTCAAGAAGTCGTCGCTTGGGCAGTAGATGCCCGCTACGCCCTGAATACCCTCAATTATTACGGCGCAGAACTCTCCCGTTTGGAGTTTTGCCTCCACAGCCTCAATATCGTTGAGTGGAGCAAACTCCACATTTGCAGTGCGGTTGAACGGAGAGACAATCTTCGGGTTGTCCGTAGCCGCCACAGCACCCGATGTACGCCCGTGAAACGCCTTGCCAAATGCCAATACCTTCGCCTTGCCCGAATGGAACGAGGCGAGTTTTATGGCATTCTCGTTAGCCTCCGCACCCGAATTACAGAGGAAGAGCGAATAATCTTCGTAGCCGCTTGCCCTGCCCAACTTCTCGGCAAACTCTATCTGTAACGAGTTTTCCACCGAGTTGGAGTAGAAGCCAAGTCGTGCAACCTGCTGCGATACCGCCTCTACATAGTGGGGGTGTGCGTGTCCTACCGAGATTACGGCGTGTCCGCCATACAAATCGAGATACTTCGTACCGTCAGCCGTATAGACATAGTTACCCTTGCCCGATACAGGTTCTATATCATACAAACTATATACATCAAATAGTTTCATAAAATTGTTCTAATTGCTTTTTTGCACCTTTTTTAGAACGCCGAAGGCTTCAAGTGCAACCCCTCCGCCTCGTCAAATCCGCAGATAAGGTTCATATTCTCAACCGCCTGTCCCGAAGCACCTTTGAGGAGGTTGTCTATGGCGGATACGATATGCAACTTTGTGCCATATTTTGCCACATAGACCAACGCCTTGTTGGTATTTACCACCTGTTTGAGGTCGATATTCTTCTCCGCAACAAACGTGAAGCGCGAGTCGGCATAGAACTCCTTGTACAACGCTACCGCCTCCTCTGCCGAGAGCGAAGACTCGGTATATACCGAAGCCAAGATGCCACGTGCAAAGTCGCCACGCATCGGTACAAAGTTCAACGCCTTGTCAAACGATGGCTGCAACGAGCGAAGGTTACGACCAATCTCCAAGAGGTGCTGATGCTCAAAAGCCTTGTAGGTGGAGATGTTATCCGTGCGCCACGAGAAGTGTGTCGTTGCCGAAGGCTTCACGCCTGCACCCGTAGAGCCGGTAATGGCGGTGATATGTACCTCGTCGTTCAGCAACTGTGCCTTCGCAAGCGGAAGCAGTGCCAACTGAATAGCGGTGGCAAAACAGCCCGGATTGGCGATGCGTGTTGCATTTGCAATCTTCTCGCGCTGCATCTCCGGCAGACCATAGACAAAGCCGTCGTGCTCGTCGCGGAAGTCTTGCGCCAAATCGACAATCTTCAACGTCGCAGGCACCTCGTTCTCCTCCATAAACTTTGCACTTGCCCCGTGAGCCGAGCAGAGGAACAATAGATCTATCGCTCCCAAGTCGTACTCTGCCGAGAAATGCAGGTCGCACTCTCCATACAGACCACCGTGTACCTCGCTTACTAGATTACCGGCGTTGCTTGAAGAGTGGATAAACGAAATCTCCACTTGCGGGTGGTTAATCAACAGTCGTATCAACTCGCCTGCGGTGTAGCCCGCACCACCTATAATTCCAACCTTTACCACGCTATTTTCCGTTCTTTTTCTGATTATTGTAGTAGATTTTAAGTGGGTTTGCCATAATTTTGGTAAAGCCCTTCACGTCGTCGGCACTCCACGCCTTATTCACCTCGCCATACTCGCCGAAGTCGGTCTTCATCAAGTCAAAGTCGGACTCTACGCCCACGAGGGTATATGAGAGTGGGCGGAGTGTAATCTCAACCACTCCATTTACATTCTCCTGCGAGTGGTCAAGCATAGCCTCAATGTCGCGCATCACAGGGTCAAGATACTGTGCCTCGTGGAGGAACATTCCGTACCAAGTAGCCACTTGGTCCTTCCAATAGAGTTGCCACTTTGTAAGGGTGTGCTTCTCCAACATCTTGTGTGCGGCGATGATAAGAATTGGGGCGGCAGCCTCAAAGCCTACACGTCCCTTGATGCCGATGATGGTGTCGCCGATGTGCATATCGCGACCAATGCCGTAGCGCGAAGCGATAGCCTCAACAGCGCGGATAGCATCAACCTTGCTTGCATACTCCTTGCCATTTACCGTTGCAATCTCGCCCTTCACGAAGCCGATTTTGAGCGACTCCTCGCCCTCGGCTACAACCTGACTTGGGTAGGCGTGGTCGGGGAGTGTCTGTTCCGAGTGCAAGGTCTCCTTGCCACCGATACTTGTACCCCACAAACCCTTGTTGATTGAGTACTCCAACTTTGTGAAGTCGGCAACATAACCGCGCTCTTTGAGGTAGTTAATCTCGTACTCGCGAGTGAGTGTCATATCGCGTGTAGGGGTGATAATCTCAATCTCCGGTGCCATAATCTGGAAGGTGAGGTCAAAGCGCACTTGGTCGTTACCTGCACCTGTTGAGCCGTGAGCCACGCAGTCTGCGCCCACCTCTTTGGCGAACTGAATAATCGCCATCGCTTGGAAGATGCGCTCCGACGATACGGAGATAGGGTAGGTGCCATTACGCAATACGTTACCGAAGACCATATACTTGATACTACGCTTGTAATACTCCTCTGTAATATCGAGTGTGGCGTGCTGCTTCGCTCCGAGACGGTAAGCACGCTCCTCAATCGAGGACAACTCCTCATCGGAGAAGCCTCCCGTGTTGGCAATAGCCGTATAGACCTCATATCCCAACTCCTCGGTGAGATACTTCACGCAAAACGAGGTGTCCAAACCTCCACTAAATGCTAAAACCACTTTCTTGCTCATATTCTATATATCTATCTTATTTCAAATGAAAAACCTTCTTAAACCAATTCTTCACAACCATTGCATAAGGTCGCCACCACGACTGCTTGGCAAGTGGTGTCTTTGGGTCGTAGAGCATACCCGTACACAGACACATTCGTCGGTTGTTGCGCATCAGAATATCGTAGTTGCAACACCCCTCGCAACCCTGCCAGAACTCGTTGTCGTCGGTCAATTCCGAGAATGTAACGGGCTTGTAGCCGAGTCGGGTGTTCAACTTCATCACAGGAAGCGATGTCGTGATACTGAACAACCTTGCAAACGGGAAACGTGTGCGAGCCAACTCAAAGGTCTTCTTCTTTATCGCTCCCGCCAAACCGAGATGACGATACTCCGGATCTACAATCAAACCCGATGTTGCCACATAGTCGCCGTGCCCCCAGCACTCAATGTAACTGAAACCCACGAGTCTTTCACCATCAAGAGCCACTACCGCCTTACCTCCAAGTATCTTTGCGGCGATGTAGTCTGGCGAGCGACGGGCGATACCCGTGCCGCGTTGGAGTGCCGATTCGTATATGAGTTGGCATATCTGCTCGGCATATACGGCGTGCTCCGGTTGAGCAAAAGTTATGTTTATTGAATATATATTCATATTCTTGTAAGTTTATGCTTTGCCATTCTTCATTAAAGACTTGCAAAGATAGCAACTTTTTCTCTTCGTTGTACCTATTTATAATAATAAATATGTCAAACACCCGAAAAAGTTGTGATTTTTGCTGTTTATGCCGTTGTTTGTTCTAAAAATGGCTCTCCAACATCGCGGGCGGAGTTGAATTTTTATTTTTTTAGTAGCACTCTATTGCGTGGCTTGGTCTTTGTTTATGCAGGAATATGAAAACCATTGTTTAACTACTAAAAAAAAGAGGTATGAAAAATTCAGTATTATGTATCGCATCGGTGCTGGGTGGTATGGCACTCGGCTCGGCATTGGCACTCGCATTTGCGCCAAAGTCAGGCGCGGAGACTCGTAAGGCTGTGCAGGACTTCGTAAACGAGGAGTTATCTCGTTGGCAGAATTGCCATAATGGCTCTTGCAAGACTCACGACGAAGCAAAGGCGGAGGTTAAATAGTGCCGTTGAACTATGCGTGGCGAAAATTCAACACTTCTGTTGTTGCTCATCGTGGCAATAATGGGGTTTCTTGCCACCTCTCTGCTTGTTGTGGCGGTGGTTGTGTGGCTCTCCTATTACTTCGGCTCGGTAACGATACCCTGCCTCTTTATTGCAGCACTAATGCTTTTGATAGCCTTCATTATATATCACGTTGGTTTGAAGGCGAGAATTAGAGAGTGGGCAGAGCGTGTCGGTGTTATCTATGAGGTGCTGAACTTTGTGCGAGAGGGTTATCACGTTGTTACCAAATTCTTTATGTAGCAGTGTAATACACAACCTAACCGCCCACAAAACAACTTACGACGAAGAGGGTGTGTCTAAAAAAACTTGTTAGGCACACCTCTTTGTTTATAACGGGGTTACGATATAAAAATGGGTGCCACAATTGAGCGACACCCATCGGTATTATGAGTTGTAGATATTCTACTTCTCCTTCAATGCTGCGTGAGCCGCTGCCAAGCGTGCGATAGGCACACGGAATGGCGAACAACTTACGTAGTTCAAACCTGCGTAGTGGCAGAACTCTACCGACGATGGCTCACCACCGTGCTCACCGCAGATACCGCACTTCAAGTCAAGACGAGTCGAGCGACCCTTCATAACAGCCTCGCGTACCAATTGACCTACACCATTGCGGTCAAGAACCTTGAATGGATCTGCCTTGATGATGTTCTTGTCAAGATATACAGGGAGGAACTTCGCGATATCATCACGCGAGAATCCGAGAGTCATCTGTGTCAAGTCGTTTGTACCGAACGAGAAGAACTCGGCAACCTCTGCAATCTGATTTGCAGTTACGGCTGCACGTGGAACCTCAATCATTGTACCTACCAAGTAGTCAATCTTGTCGTTACGCTCTGCGAATACCTCGTTAGCAACACGGTCAATTACGTTCTTCTGGTAGCGCAACTCCTTGTGGTTACCTACGAGTGGAACCATAATCTCAACCTTAACAGGTGTGCCGGTAGCCTTAACATTCATTGCAGCCTCAATGATAGCGCGTGTCTGCATCTCGGTAATCTCCGGATAGGTGTTACCAAGACGGCAACCACGGTGTCCGAGCATAGGGTTAACCTCGTGCAAAGCCTCTACCTTGGCAGCAACCTTCTCGAACGAGATACCCATCTCTGCGGCCATCTCCTTCTGCTCCTTCTCGGTGTGTGGAGCGAACTCGTGCAATGGTGGGTCGAGCAAACGAACGATTACAGGATAGCCCTTCATAACCTTGAACAAGCCCTCGAAGTCGCCACGCTGCATTGGGAGCAACTTCGCCAATGCTACACGACGTCCATCCTCATCGTCTGCCAAGATCATCTCGCGGATAGCCTTGATACGGTCGCCCTCAAAGAACATATGCTCTGTACGGCAAAGACCGATACCCTCTGCACCGAAAGCAAATGCCTGCTCTGCATCGCGTGGAGTATCAGCGTTAGCGCGAACCTTCAACTTCGCATACTTACCGGCCAACTCCATCAACTTGCCGAAGTCGCCATCAAGCGAAGCCTCCTTGGTAGCAACCTGACCGAGGTAAACCTCACCGGTCGAACCATTCAACGAAATCCAGTCGCCCTCCTTGATAGTCAAGCCGTTAATCTTGATTGTACGAGCCTTGTAGTCGATATCCAACTCACCTGCACCCGATACGCAGCACTTACCCATACCACGGGCAACTACGGCAGCGTGCGAGGTCATACCACCACGAGCAGTCAAGATACCTGCTGCGTCGAGCATACCCTTCAAGTCCTCTGGCGAAGTCTCGATACGAACCAAGATAGCCTTCTGACCTGTCTCTGCGAGAACCTTCTCTGCATCGTCAGCGAAGAATACTACTGGACCTGTTGCAGCACCCGGAGATGCAGGCAAGCCCTTAACTACAACCTTTGCATT
>JAFXHB010000073.1 GCA_017536605.1 Alistipes sp. | reverse complement strand
CACTTCTTTGAGTGGCTTACGGCCGACTTATGCAACCCCTCCTCATAAAGGGTATAGTCGTAGCGGTAGTAGGGACTCTTGTCGGTCTTCTTCGTGTAGCCGTGAATGCCCAACTCGGTGGCATCTACGAACTTCACATTCTGCGCCATTGCCGAGATTGACAACGCAGCGCAAGCAATCAAAAGGGTTAAAAATCGTTTCATATTTTGGTTTTTTATAAAGGTTATTAGAAGTTAAGAGTGGGATTAACGGAAAACGGAAAACGGAGAACGGAAAACTAATTCTGCATTTTGCATTAACCCCTCTTTGAGGGCTTTTCCTCCTCGCGGCTCGGCAAAGTGTGCAAGCACTCTCTGCTCTCGCTCCGCAGCGTCGGTTTTGCATTTTGCATTAAAAAGCTAATGGCTAAAAAAAGCCCAAAAATAATTCTGCATTTTGCATTCTGCATTTTGCATTAAAAAGCTAATGGCTAATAGCTAGTATTTTATCACCCCCGAGCCGAGTAGTCTGTCGCCCTCGTACCAAGCGGCAAATTGACCACCCGCAATGCCTCTCTGCGCCTTGTCAAAGAGGATATAGAGGGCATCTTCGCGCTGAATAAGCGTGGCATCTTCCAACGGCTGACGGTAGCGAATACGCACCTTTAAACGTCGCTCCTCGCCAACCTCTAACGCCTCCGCAGGCTCTACCCAATGCACCTCCGCACTCTCTATACGCAGTGCCTGACGATAGAGTCCGGGGTGGCTGTCGCCCTCGCCGACATAGATAGTGTTGCTTTCAACATCTGTACCTATAATAAATAGCGACTCCTTGCGACCACCGATGCCCAAGCCCTTGCGCTGACCGATGGTGTAGAAGTGCGCACCGTTATGCTCGCCAATCTTCTTGCCGTCGCGCACCGTGTAGCGATATGGCTCGGCAAGTTGCTCCAATGCCGTCTGCTTGGCACGCTCCTCATATCTGCGCCACGTAGGGAGTATTTCGTGAATGTTTCCCTTTTTTGCGGCGAGTTGCTGTTGCAGGAATACGGGCAAATCGACCTTACCGACAAAGCAGATACCCTGCGAGTCCTTGCGCTTGGCGGTTGCCAACTTCTGCTCCTCGGCAATACGGCGCACCTCGGGTTTAAGGAGGTGTCCGATAGGGAACATCGCATACTTCAACTGCTCCTGCGAGAGTTGGCAGAGGAAGTAGCTCTGGTCCTTGTTGGGGTCGCTACCCGCCAAGAGCGAATAGACATTCTCGCCATTGACCTCGCGCTCCTCCTTACGGCAGTAGTGTCCCGTAGCAACAGACTCGGCTCCGAGTTTCAACGCCTCTTTCAGAAAAACATCAAACTTAATCTCGCGGTTACACAGCACGTCGGGGTTTGGCGTGCGCCCCTTCTCGTACTCGGAGAACATATAATCGACCACGCGCTTGCGGTACTCCTCCGACAAATCGACATAGTGGAAGGCGATATCAAGGCGTTTGGCAACCAACTCGGCAAAGACTTGGTCATCGTGCCACGAGCACTCGCCCTCCAACTTGCCCGTCGTGTCGTGCCAATTTCGCATAAATAATCCGATGACCTCGTGCCCCTGCTCTTTCAAGAGATACGCCGCCACCGATGAATCGACACCGCCCGATAGACCAACTACTACTTTCATAATAATTATATCTTCACAAAGGTACAACTTTTAATTGAAAAAGTCTTGATTTTTCGTTCAAATTGCAATAATTTTGTGGGGAGTTCCGTTTTTTGTCCAAACTTAAAACACAAATTATGAGAAAGAACATTTTTATAGTGATAGCCGTAGGCTTTGTGTCATCTCTGCTTGGTGCAGGCGTGGCTGCCTATGCTATCGGGCAAGCATCTAACACAACCGTAGAGTACGTAAATCAAGATTTTACGACAACCCCAAGTGCAACAACCCAATTCGTTGCGTTGGAGCAATCTACCTCCTACCCTGACCTCACCTTCGCGGCAGAGAACGCCGTAAAAGCGGTCGTAAATGTAGAGTCCATATACGAGATAGAGGTCGTGCAGCGAGGCAACATTCCGTACAACCCGTTCCTTGAATTTTTCGGCTTCCCACAGCCTCAACAACCGCAGCAGGGAGGGCAACCGCAGAAGCGCGAGCAGCGTTCAGGCGGTTCGGGCGTCATCATCTCGGCGGATGGTTACATCGTAACGAACAACCACGTGATTGACGGTGCTACGAAGTTGCGCGTAAAACTCAACGATGGACGTGCATTTGATGCGAAAATAATAGGTAAAGACCCAACCACCGACGTTGCCCTAATCAAGATTGAGGCGGAAAATCTGCCGATATTGAAGTTTGGCTCTTCGGACGAGTTGCGACTCGGCGAGTGGGTATTGGCGATAGGCTCACCATTTGACCTGCAATCGACAATCACCGCAGGTATCGTAAGTGCGAAGGCTCGTCAGTTGGACATCATTCCCGACGAGTTCCGCATCGAGTCCTTCATTCAGACCGACGCTGCGGTAAATCCGGGCAACTCGGGTGGAGCATTGGTAAATGCAAAGGGCGAACTTGTAGGTATCAACACCGTTATCAAGTCCTCGACAGGCAGTTATATCGGCTACTCGTTTGCGATACCGGAGAGTATCGTACGCAAGGTAGTGAATGACCTTCGCAACCACGGTGTCGTGCAGCGTGCCCTACTTGGCATTTCGTTCCGCTACATAGACCAAGATTTTATCGACCAATTCGGCAAGGAGACCGGTATCAAGGAGTTGGGTGGCGCATACATCGCCTCGGTAACCGAGAATGGCTCCGCCTCGAATGCAGGTTTGCGCAAGGGTGATATAATCTTGGAGGTAGATGGCGTAAAAATCACCTCGGCAACAACACTCACCGAGCAGATTGGCAAGCACCGTCCAAGCGACAAAGTGAATTTGTTGATAAAAAGAGGCAATACAGTGAAACCTTTTGAGGTGGTTTT
>JAFXHB010000072.1 GCA_017536605.1 Alistipes sp. | reverse complement strand
AGCCCACTATCGCGTAGTACATCAGCGCACCGCATACCATAGCCACGATAACCACCATAGACTTCCATACGCCACGCAGAATTTTATTAGCCCACGCCATCACCGCCACGCCGAGAATCATCATCAAGAATGCCAAGAGCGCGTGTTCAGGGTGTTGCAACACCGAGACCGAGAAGCCCTCAACCTCGATGCTCTTCATCGGGAAGATAAGCCCCAAGATAGGCTTTGCCATCGTGAAGGAGATGAGTATAACGATGGAGGCAACCACACGAGGAGTGAAGATGCGCTTCACAAACTTCATCGCATCACAGATAGCAACAAGCGTTACAACCACTCCGCCAATCGCCATTGCGGGATATATCGTTGAGGAGGTATGCCCCTGCGAAGCGGCTGCAAGCACGCCCATCAGCACAACTGCGGCAGGTCCCGCCACAAGTGGCATCTTATGTCCGAATAGCACCTGCGCAATAATGGTCAAGCCGCATACGGCAAACAACTTCTGCGTAAAGAATACGACCTCTCCCTCCGGTGCTATAAAGGTGCTGGTCAGCACCACCGGAATACATATCATCAGCCACTGCGCACCATAGAGGAGCGTAGCACCGATACTCGGTTTATCGTCAATTTTATATCGTAAATCCATCGTGGAGGCGTTACAACGCTCTATTTACACATCTCCTTGATAAGTTGCTCAACAAGCACAGGATTGTCGGTCGTGATATAATCCACGCCGTGCTCAATGCACCAGCGGATATCCTCCTCCTTATTTACGGTCCAAACATTCACAGTCATACCCAACTCCTGCGCCTCCTTAATCCAATGTGGCTTCTTCACGAGGTTGCGGTAACGATAGTCAATACCCGTACAGCCCATACCCTTTACATACTCCGGCTCGTAGTCGCTATTGAGGTAGGCGATCTGCGTACCCTTTGGCGCATACTTCACCAACTCGGTACAAACCCAAGGGCGGAAGGCGATATACTCCACCCTCTTCTCCAAACCATAAGCGGCAACCTTCGCCACAATCTCCCGTACAACCTCGGTCTCAATGGCTGGTGTAGCGTGGTTCTTAATCTCGATGATAAGTTTGGTCTTCTTACTCTTCTTCGCCTGTGCAAGGTACTCGTCAAGGGTAGGCACAACCTCACCGCTGGTGAGTTTGATTGCCTGAATCTCCGCCTTGGTGTTACGCTGTACGTGAACACCACTCTCCTTATTCGGGTGCCAATATCCGTGAATAACCAATAACTCGCCATCTGCCGAACGGTTGATGTCGCACTCCGAGCCGAAGTAGCCCTTCTGCTGCGCCGCTTTCAGGGCGTTGAGCGAGTTGCGAGCCGCACCCTCGGTTGCGTGATAGCCACGATGGGCAATAATCTTCGGAGCCTTATACTGCGCCGAAATAGTAAAGATGGTCGCTGTCATCGCCAAAAGAATCAAAAAAATCTTTTTCATAATAGTATAGTTTTTAGTTCGTTATCTTATCATCTGCGCCATTTGCGAGTGTTACGGGCGCAATACTTCTAATATAATATCGTACAAAAATAGTGATTTTTTTGCAAAAAGCAATCTTTTTTATCCCGTTTTAACCATTTCGTGTGGTGTTTTTTCACAAGAAATTACTATCTTTGCAGTAAGAATCATTTAAGTCAAGAGGTTAGGTATGCAAGAATATATCTCGAAGCAGCAACAAATACTACGTCCCGCAGCGCAGATTTTCCCGCTGATATCGGACTTCTCCCTGCTGACACCGGCCGTCGCCGATAAGGTTGAAGATTGGCAGGCTACGGCAGATAGATGCTCCTTCAAAGCAAAGGGGTTTACGGTAGCGTTGCGCATTGACGAAAAGGTTGAAAATAAGCACATTAAAATTACGGGCGACGATGGTGGCGCACCGATAGATTTTATGCTTTGGATTCAGTTGCACCAAGTCAGCGACTACGACACACGCATACGACTTGTCCTGCACGCCGAACTGAATATGATGATGCGTATGATGGTCGGAAACAAGATTCAAAAAGGGTTGGACCAAGCCGTTGAAGGATTGGCTGCCGCCTTCAACTCGCGACCATAGTCAAAGGAACGATTTTTGAGTAAAATGGCCCTGTAACCCATTCGTTATAGGGAGTATGCGACAAAAGAATTATCTATTTTTCACAAAAAAAACAATTTTTTGTTTGTTCAGTTTGCAAATAAAGCGTATATTTGTGGCCGAAATTTGATAAACATTGTAAAACACTTAATTATTTATAGTTATGACAAAGGCAGATATCGTTAGCGAAATCGCTAAAAAGACTGGTGTTGAGAAGACACAGATTCAGACCATCGTAGAGGCTTTTATGGACGAGGTTAAGGGTTCTTTGGAGAAGAATGAGAATGTATATCTTCGCGGTTTCGGTTCGTTTATCATTAAGACTCGTGCAGAGAAGGTTGCTCGCAACATCTCAAAGAACACTACAATCACTATCCCTGCACACAACATTCCTGCTTTCAAGCCTGCAAAGTCGTTTGTAGCGAAAATTAAATAAACCAAATCATAAAATTTTACAACTATGCCAAACGGAAAGAAGCATAAGCGTCACAAGATGGCTACGCACAAGCGTAAGAAGCGTCTGCGTAAGGACCGCCACAAGAAGAAGTAGTATCTGCTTCTCATAGGTTTTAACGCTAAGGGGCATACGCCTTTTAGCGTTTGCCTATTTAATTTAGCCATTGACTATCGGCTAAAAGAGAGAAAAAGCCAACGGCTGACGGAGGAGAACCGACAGCCAACGGCAACAGTTGAATAATCAAGCACTAACGATGAATAGAGAGTTAATAGTAAACGTAACTTCAACCGAGATTAACATTGCCCTCTGCGAGGACAAGGTGCTGGTTGAGTTGAACCGCGAGGTGGCTCACACGGGCTTCGCGGTGGGAGATATCTATCTCGGAAAGGTGCATAAGATTATGCCAGGACTTAACGCCGCGTTCATAAACGTCGGTCACGAGCGCGATGCGTTTATTCACTATCAAGATTTAGGCTCACACTTCACTTCACTATCAAAAATCGTCAAGAGCTACCAACCGGGCAGTCGCGGATTGCGCCTTGACACGATGAAGATAGACCCTGCGGGGGAGGTGGAGAAGGGTGGTCGCATATCGGACTACCTCCAAGTGGGACAGACCGTAATGGTACAGATTGCCAAGGAGGCAATCTCAACCAAAGGACCTCGCCTCACCGCCGACATATCGTTGGCAGGGCGCAACATCGTACTTATCCCCTTCACCTCAAAGGTGCTTATCTCGCAGAAGATTCGTTCAAACGAGGAGAAGAAACGACTCAAACGTGTTGCTGCGGGCGTACTGCCAAAGAACTTCGGTGTGATAATCCGCACCGCCGCAGTAAACGCCACCGACCTTGACGTTGAGCAGGATATACTCGCCGCCGTAGAGAAGTGGCGCAAGACCTGCCAGCAGATACGCAAGCGCACGGCACCATCGCTACTGATGGGAGAGATGAGTCGCGCAAACACCATTATCCGAGATAACCTTGACGGTTCATTCTCGCAGATTTGCGTCGATGACGAGGCTATGTACAACGAGATACGCACCTATATCCGCGCCGTAGATTCCTCCAAGGAGGGCATCGTAAAACTATATCGCGGGTCAGTGCCTATCTTTGACAACTTTGATATATCCCGACAGATAAAGTCGCTCTTTGCAAAATACGTCTCATTGAAGCGTGGCGCCTACCTCATTATGGAGTCCACCGAGGCGATGCACGTGATAGATGTAAACTCCGGAAACCGTACCAAGGCGGAGGATAATCAGGAGCAGACCGCAACCGAGGTGAACTTGGCGGCGGCAGCGGAGATCTCCCGACAGATTCGCCTGCGTGATTGGGGCGGTCTTATCATCATCGACTTTATCGATATGCACAAGGCGCAAAACAGACAACTCCTCTACGAGGAGATGCAGCGTCTGATGTCAACCGACAAGGCGAAGCACACCATCTTGCCACTCTCGAAGTTCGGCTTGATGCAGATTACCCGCCAACGTATTAGACCTGTGGCGGTACACAACACGGAGGATATATGCCCTACCTGCAACGGTAGCGGACGTGTAGAGCCGACGATATTACTTGATAGAAAAATCGAGAATCAGATATCGCTCCTCACATTGGAGCGCGGGCATCGCTATATCCGACTCGTCGTAAGCCCTTATGTGGCAGCATTCCTCAAAAAGGGTTTTTGGTCAATACGCCGTAAGTGGTCATTCCGCTACAAAGCCCTCATCAAGGTTGTGGCAGACCAGAGCGTAGGTATGGTTGAGGTGCGTTATCAGGATAGACACGGTAACGATATACTGAATGCTTCTCAAAGCAACACGCAAAAGAAGCGTAAGAAGTAAGTCCTTATCTTATGCACGAAATACTAAACCTTGCCGAGCACTCGCCACAAGTCGAACAACTCGGTAAGGAGTTGGAGAAAAAAGGCGGCACCGTCCTTCTCAATGAGATGGTCGGCGGTGCCTTTTTATTCTATATGGCGGCAACCATCGCAAAAAAGGGTGGTATTCATATCCTTGTATGCGAGGACAAAGACGCTGCTGCTTACGCACTTAACGACCTCTACGCCCTACTTAGCGAGAAGCATACCCTCTTCTTTCCGTCGGCCTATAAACGCTCGGTGGTATATGGAGCAGAGGAGCCGGAGAGTGTCGTGATGCGAACAAATGTAATGAACGCCATTCGCAACTTCCGCGATGGGTATCTTGTTGTTGCGACCTATCCCGAAGCCCTCGTGGAGAGGGTTGCCGACGTTGAGAGTATGAATGCCGAGTCGCTCCATTTGGAGGTCGGCAACCAAATATCCATATCCGATTTGGAGGATAGAGTCATCGCACTCGGCTTTGAGTGTGTGGACTTTGTCTATGAGCCGGGGCAATACTCGGTACGAGGCGGTGTCTTTGATATATTCTCCTTCTCGGAGAGTAACCCCTACCGACTCGACTTCTTTGATGAGGAGATAGAGTCCATACGTCGTTTTGAGTTGTCAAGCCAACTCTCGTGCGACAGACTGCAAGAGGTGGATATAATCTCCAACATCAACCGCGCGGAGGGTAGGCGTATCTCCTTTGCCGAGTTTGCAAAGGGGGCGAACTATTGGTTTATAGATGCCGACTTTGTGTTTGGGCGCGTTGATGACATCAGGGTAAAGGCGTTGCAGGAGAGCAGTGAGCCTGACACCCTCGCCGAGCGACTCACCTCACGCAAGGAGTTGATTGAGGATATGCAGGAGTGCAACCTGCTTGTCGCTCGCAACAACCTCGCAGAGCGACCTGCCTCGCAGACGATACTCTTCCACACGTCGCCCCAAAATAGTTTTAACAAAAACTATGAGGTGCTTGCCGACGAGATTATACACCTTCGTGAGCGCGGTTACCGCACGCTCCTGATGACCGAAAATCGCGCACAGGCAGAGCGTTTGGAGGGACTTCTCTACGCAACGGGGCGCGATGGAGCGACGCTTGACGTTGCACGTCTGACACTTCACAACGGATTTACCGACCACGACCTGCATATCGCCCTCTATGCCGAGCATCGCCTCTTTGAGCGATACCGCCGTTACAAAATTAACGGACAGATAAAGCGCGATGAGCAGATGACTATCGCCGAACTAAATTCGTTGAAGGTCGGCGACTACGTTACACACATCGACCACGGCATAGGTCGCTTCGGAGGTCTTGTCAAGATTGACGAGGGGGGCAAGATGCACGAGGCGATAAAGTTGATATACCGCGATGGAGATGTTCTCTTTGTGAATGTTCACTCACTCCACCGCATCGCCCGCTATAAGAGTGGCGACGACGAGGCTCCGAAGATTCACAAACTCGGAAGTGGCGCTTGGCTGAAACTTAAAAATGCCACCAAGAAGGCGGTTAAGGATATATCGCGAGAACTTATCGCCCTATACGCCAAGCGAAAGGCGAGCGAGGGTTTTGCCTTCTCGCCCGACAGCTATCTGCAACAGGCTTTGGAGGCTTCGTTTGAGTGGGAGGATACGCCCGACCAAGTGCGTGCTACGGCAGCCGTGAAGTCGGATATGGAGTCCTCACGCCCGATGGATAGATTGCTTTGTGGCGACGTAGGCTTCGGAAAGACCGAGGTTGCTATTCGCGCCGCATTCAAGGCGGCAACCGACGGCAAGCAGGTGGCGGTACTCGTGCCGACAACCATCTTGGCACTGCAACACTATCGCTCCTTCCGAGAGCGACTGCGCGACTTCCCGATAACGGTGGAGTACCTCAACCGCACCAAGAGTAGCAAGGAGTGCGCCCGCATAATGGAGGATTTAAAGTCGGGCAAGATT
>JAFXHB010000071.1 GCA_017536605.1 Alistipes sp. | reverse complement strand
GCAGTGGACCTCTCTGTGAAGACCGACCTCTATGCAGGTGTATGTATTCCGGAGTTGGGAACTGTGGCACGTACCGTAACTCCAATGCGTCCTACCGAGTATTTCTTCAAGACCTTGATGCCATTGAGCAACAACAAGGATAAGCGTCGTTCGACTTACTCGAATACAAAGTCGCAGACAGAGCCGGAGTTGATTGAGGATAATGGAGGTTACCTTGCTTGGGGTTATAGCGGTTGGTTGAAGACCGAGAACCGTAAGACCGAGCCACGTTTGTTCCACTTCTTCAGCAGCATCTCTCCAACGAAGGGTACTCCATACTTGGGCGATAAGTTCTGGTGCGAGGGTATGATCTATACCTACGACTCGAACAACGTTAAGGTGTTCCGTTTTGCACACGTTGTATTGGCGTTGGCAGAGGCACACTTGCGTATGGGTCACTTTGACGAGTCGTTGGCATACTTGAATGCTGTTCGTACCCGTGCGGGACTTGCAGCCCTTACAGAGGACGCTCACGGTGGCGATGAGGTTAAGCTTCTTGATTTGATTTTGGAGGAGTCTGGTCGTGAGTTGTTCGGTGAGTTTACTCGTCGTCACGACTTGGTTCGTTTGGGCTTGTGGTATGAGCGAGTTCAACTCTACGGAGGTGCAGAGTTGAAGAAGAATACACAACTCTACCCTTGCCGTGAGTACTATCCAATACCTGATAAGCAGTGTGTGCTTTCGGGTGGTGCGTTAACTAATGATGAATATACTAGATACGGACTATAATGAAGAATAGATTATTTATATTGGTCGCGGCTATTGTAGCCGTAATGTCGCTCTCGTCTTGCGCGAAGGTGAAGTGGGATCCAGATTTTGTACTTGAAGTCGATTATAGGACGTGTACATTGCCGGCTACTATGACAAATGACGGAAGTAACTACTACGAGAACCTTATTCCGGTGTGGTCTATTGGTAGCTGGGCTGCAGATCTTACTATTGAGGGCGACGCTGTTTGGTGCGGTTTTGAGATTGATGGCAACCTCAAACCAACAGGAACACACGTTACAGGACAGGGTAGTAAGGAGAATTATGTTCAGTATGTTCCATTGTACTTCCTTGTGAATGGTGCGCAGGAGCCTCGTTATGCTTCGATAAGATTCTATCGTACAGATATGGATGTTGAGCGTGTTATGCAAATTAAACAGAATGGACGATAAAGAGAGGAGGCTTATACTATGAAAAAGATATTAGCAATTACAGCAGCAGTTATGGCACTCGCGGTGTCGTGTTCGCCATACTACCCTTGGGATGTTGAGGACATTCAACTTGGTGCTACGACGAAGGTGGTAGAACTTGGTAGCGGACTCGGTACCTGCGAGTTTGATGTCATCTCTAACGTTGATTACGAGGTAGCAATCGTAAAGGGTGCGGAGTGGCTCTCGTTTGTTGATGCAGAGGGAGATACAAAGCAGTGCACGGTTAATGATACGAAGTTGATGTTTGACGTTGCCGGTAACCTTTCCGGTAAGCGTATGGCTATCGTAGAGTTGCGTCACGGTGCCCGCGTGGATCAACTTAAAATCAAGCAGAACGGTGTTTACGACGACTTCTTGGTGATGCACTCTGACGATGCTCTCAAGTATTTCGGTGCGAATATGGAGAGCCGTATCGACCATATGGCGACAAGTTATGTTGTCCGTTTGGAGACATCTGCCAATGACCACGATGTTAAGATGGAGCTCATTGGCGACGAGATGGTGCATAACTTCCGTGTTGAGAATCACGTTCTCTACTTTGACGTAGATGCCAACACTACCGGACAGCCTCGTATCGTAGATGCTACATTCTACTTGGTTAATGGTTGGGACGAGCGCGTATCGTTTACGGTACGTATCCGCCAGTCGTACAACTAAATGCGAGATACTCTAAATAGAATAAGCGGCTTTCGGGCCGCTTATTCTATTTTGTATGTTTGGAAGTGGGTTACTCTACGGGGCGGAAGGCATCTTTCGGAGAGCCGACAAAGCGCATAAGATGAATCTCGGCGGAGCGACCTCTCTCGTTCTTACCTCCCTCTGCGAGATAGAAATATCCGTTGCCGAGAGCGCACATTCCGACTGCACCCAACTTGTTGTGCCAACCACGAACTCTGCGGTTTTTAGGGTCGATGTTGCCCCGCTTTGAGAGTGTTAGTACAGCACCGCGCTCTTGATAATCTACACCTTGAAGAGGCTCTATTTTGGCTCTTTTTGAGCCATTAACCGAGAAGAGAGTATAGTTGGAGAACGCGCTCTTCTTGCCCGGATAACACGCCAAGAACCAGCAGTTGGAACTCTTGTCGTATTCGAGATTTTGTACACCCCAAGTCGTGTTGCCCGTAAAGACGAAGTATTTGCCTTGTGGCTGTGCAGGTCCTTGACTGTGCATCTTCTCCTGCGATAGCGGAGCCTCATATTTCGCCCAATCTTTGGTGTTGTACTGCAAGAGTACCTGATAGTTGTTGTCCGTGCGCTCGGTATCTCCATAGATGCCGTAGGCTATTGTGAGCAGACGCTCTCCGCTTCCGTCAAAGGCGGGACCAAACGAGATGCCGTCAAATCCGCTACATCCGTGGCGGTGTTTCAACTGCTTGCCCGACTTTGTCTTCACGTCAGCCTCAAAGTCCTCCACAACACTTTTTAGAAGCACGCTTGTCATCACACCATCGCGCTCGGCACTCATATTATGGCGGGTAATCTTCTCAACATCAAAGATTGCGACGTAGAAGCCCGTTTGGAGTTGCTTGGTTACACCCTCCTGTTTCAGAATATCACGACCTATTACGTCGTTTTTGTACTCCAATGAGCCGTAGAGACGACCATCATCTTCGTTAAATTCAAGGCAGCCTAAATGACCTAAAATGCCCGTAACCGTACCTACGACATTCCCCTTCATATCCATCTTTACGAGTATGGTTGTGAAGGAGAGGTAGATATACTCCTGCTTGGTATCTACGGCAATACCTTGCACGTGTCCTGCTCGCCACCCATCTGTGTAGAGCCTCTTCGGGAGGTCGGGTAGTTGGTGAGCGAGTGCCGTTGCTGTCAGGATAGAGCCCAACAACACGAGAAAAACTCTTTTCATACTATTTAGTTTTGGTGAGAATGCTCAATGTCGCAACCTGCGCAGTTGCCACTGCACGCATTGGGAGCGCAATCTTCGGCTGCCATATCTTCGCGGGTCTCCTGCACAGCACACTTTATGCCGAGTCGCTGCATATCCTTGTTGGTCGATATCTCCGACTCGATATGATGCCCCTTGAAGATGAGCGTGAGCGACATCGCCAGGACAAAGAATCCGACAGCGCAGATGGAGATTAGAACTATTATTAACCAAGTAGCCATAACTTTTCTTTTACAAACGCTTCACGCGACACAAAATTACATTTTTTCATCGTAAATCACAAAAAAATAACTACTTTTGTAGTTGATAAATAGGGATAGTGCTATGTTTGAATATATTAAGGGTGAGTTGGTTGAGGTTGCCCCCACCTATGCGGTTGTAGAGGCGTCGGGTGTCGGCTATTTTTTGAATATCTCGCTGACGACCTATTCCGAGATTGAGAAGCAGAGTGCGACAAAGTTGTTTGCACACCACATTGTACGTGAGGACGTTGAGATGCTCTACGGCTTTGCTACACGCGAGGAGCGCGACCTGTTTCGTCTGCTGATAAGTGTGTCGGGCGTGGGCGGCAATACGGCGCGAATGATACTCTCGACCTATTCTACTGCCGAGTTGCGGAACATTATTGCTACGGGCAATGCCGTGTTGCTCAAAAATGTCAAGGGGCTCGGCTTGAAGACAGCCCAAAAGATAATTGTTGATTTGAGTGGTAAGATGATAGACCTTCCGAAGTACGATGCTGCGGCTGCGGCACTCACGGTAGCGCAGACACCGGAGGCGTACGACGAGGCTCTCTCGGCACTTGTTATGCTGGGCTTTGCGAAGGCTGCCTCCGAAAAGGTTTTGCGCAAACTCTTTGCCGATAACGCCTCGTTGAGCGTGGAAGAGGCGGTAAGAGGTGCGCTTAAACAACTTTAATCAGCGAAAAAGGGGTGCAAAAAGATATTTTTAGAGTAATAATTAGTATCTTTGCCCGTTAATAGCGTATGAAGAGATTTTTTGCGATAGTTATGGTGGCGATGCTGACACTCGCCTGCGAAGATGAGGGGTTACTCCTCACCGAGCGTGATAATATCGAGAAGTTCCTCACCTCTACACGCCAAATGGTTGCCGAGGAGGATATCGGCACGGTGATAGAGGAGAATCCGAAGTTCTACACGGTATTTGGTCGCTATGCCTATCGCTATATTGACAACTACTACGACGCGGACCGCGAAAGTCGCGCTGTGGTTGAGTGGGGCGACGAAGTTCAACTTCGCTTCAATGCCTACACCTTCTCCACAACCGAGCCGTCAAATAGTGCGCCTTATTGGTCAAATGTGCCGGAGATGATCGACAAACTCGGCAAGCACGGCGACCTGTCGTGGTCGCGAGAGCCTCTTGTGATACGACTTGGCACGACGGAGGTTATTGAGGGTGTGGAGCGTTCGCTCGTAGGGTGTCGTGAGCAGGACTCCGTACAGGTATTTATGACGAGTTCGCTCGGTTATGGTAAGCGGTTGGTGGGCAGTGTGCCGAAACGCTCGTCGCTTGCTTGGTATATGAAGATAGAAAAAGTGGTTAAACGATGAGATATAGAAGCGTTATATTGAGTGCGTTGCTGGTGATGGCGGTTGTCGTTGCCACATCGTGCCTTAAAGAGGGGTCAATGCCGAACAAAGAGCGAGAGAAGATTTCGCTTGATGCTTGGATTCGCCTGCATAAGCCGGAGTTGGTGGGCAACTACCAGCCAAATGGCGGATACTATGTTGAGGTCTTGGAGTGGGGCAACGAGAGTGCTGCGCCAACCTCAAAGAACGATATCGGAGGTGCGCCGTTGATGGATCAGGATACCTGCTGGGTATATACCAATATGACGGGTCGCACGATGAATGGTACGATATGTCTTACCCGTAGTGGCGAGTTGGCAGACCTGTGCGGCACATACTCTTATAACACCCACTACGTGCCATACTACAACTACTGTGGCAACACAAATTTCGGATTGTTGGAGGGAACCTATCTCGCGATGCGAAACGAGTTGGTGTTGAGCGATTGGTATGTATCGGAGTATTGGAGTGGAGAGAGTTCCGGATTTAAGATGCGTAAAGGCTCGAAAGTTCGCCTCTATATGCCGTCATCTATCGCCTACGGCGAGGAGGGCTCGGCAGTGGAGGGCGGCTATGAGGGACAATACACCCTCTCGGCATCAACGCCGATGATTATGGACGTTGAGGTGCTGGGTGCTGTTCGTAACCCGTCCGACAAGGAGGTGGAGATGGTTTCACACTATATCAAGGGTGGCGCCAATGCGATATGGCAGCAGGCGGAACTTACCGAGACGGAGAAGAATCAACTCAAAGAGGGGGAGAGCCCGCTGCTCACAGGTCTTTATTACAGCCTGTCGTATAACCCGAAGAGCGACGACCCTGCATCGCATAACTATATCCGTCCGGAGATGTCGGGCGTGAATAATCCCTATACCGACAAGAAGATATATCTTAATATGACGGAGGTTAATAAAAAGATTAACCAGATTCTCCTTGACCGCTTTGGTGAGGGCTTGTCGGCATCGGAGCGTAGCGATGCGACACAGGTAACACATCAGGGCGTAGCCAAGGTGTGGTACGTGTTGCGCTTCTTGGACGGCTTTGTGGTAGATACCAATATCGATGAGATTAGACAATATGTCTATAAGGACTACTCAACCAAGAGCGAGGTCTTTACCTATGCACCATCTGACGACGATGGAAGTGCAGATGGTAACAAGCAGGCGATAGGTGCGTGGTACTACTGTATATCGCAGATGCACCACGGCTCCTACGGTCAGATAATCACCACCTCCGGCTACGCATACGGCTCAACAGGTATCACGGGTACTACGACAACGACGGAGAGTTCAACGGGTGGTAATATGTCGTACTACAATCCGTATAGTTACTACAACTATTACAACTACTATAACTCCTACTACTCTGGTTATAATAACTACTACGACTATTATAACTACTATAACTACAACTACAATTATAGTACAGACGATACCGAGACCGTTACTACAAGAAGCATCGGAACGGAGATTCTGCCATATACGCCACTTATCTTCACCGTATTTGTAGAGGAGAGAGATTAGTTGTTACCTATGTCAATTCCAAAGATAATACTTCGTCGTGGCAAGGAGGAGTCGCTGATGCGTCGCCACCCTTGGGTCTTCTCGGGTGCTATTGAGCGCAT
>JAFXHB010000070.1 GCA_017536605.1 Alistipes sp. | reverse complement strand
TAAATCGCAAACTCGGAAATGGAGCGTGGGAGATGATAGTAGGCGGTGGTCGTGCCAAGACTATCGGTAATATATGTATGGATAGTTGTATGATTGACATCACCGATATTGAGGGTGTAAAGGAGGGCGACGAAGTTACGATATTCTCCCCTGCCAAAGGCAATACGGCAGCCGATATGGCGCAGGTGTTGGGGACTATACCATACGAGATATTGACATCGGTCGCAAAGCGTGTAAAACGAATTTATATAGATGAGTAAAGGCACACTATACCTGATACCTTGCCCTATAAGCGAGGAGAGCGCACCATACGATGTTACACCCGCAGCAAACCGTGAGGTGATAACATCGCTCGACTACTTTATTGTAGAAAATCTGCGCTCGGCACGTCGCTTCCTCTCAAAAGCGGGCTTGGCAGGGCGCATTGACGAGTTGGAGTTTGACGAGTTGAGCGAACACACAACCTCTCCACGCGAGGTGGAGCGTATAGTTGCAAAGATTGAGGAGGGTCGCTCGGCGGGTGTCATCTCGGAGGCGGGAGTACCGGCAGTGGCAGACCCGGGACAACTTATCGTTGAGGCGTGCCACAAGCACCACATCCGCGTCGTACCACTCGTTGGTCCGTCATCTATAATAATGGCTATGATGGCATCAGGGTTGAATGGGCAATCTTTCGCCTTCAACGGATATTTGCCAATCAAAGAGCCGGAGCGCACACGCGCTATAAAGCGTTTGGAGAGTCGCGCCATAGGCGAGCACCAGTCGCAGGCTATGATTGAAGCACCCTACCGCAACATCAAGTTGGCGGAGCAGATTCTCGCCTCGTGTGGAGCGCAGACACGTCTTACCATCGCTTGCGACATCACTTCGGCAAATGAATATATACGTACAGCCTCCATTGCCGAATGGCGAAAGGAGGGGCTTCCCGACATAAATAAAAGACCTACAATTTTTATACTCGGAGCATAATGGAGAAGATTGAGAGCAAAAGACCACTTATCATTGCCGGACCGTGTAGTGCCGAGAGCAAGGAGCAGACCGTAAATACCGCCCTTGCACTTGCCAAGACGGGTAAGGTGGATATATTCCGCGCCGGTATATGGAAGCCTCGCACCAAACCCAACACCTTTGCCGGTATGGGCGCAGAGGCTCTGCCTTGGTTGAGTGAGGCCAAGCGTCTATCGGGACTACCCGTTGCCACAGAGGTCGCAACAGCACAGCACATTGAAGAGGCGGCTGCCCACGATATAGATGTTTTCTGGATTGGGGCCCGTACTACGTCAAACCCATTCTCTATGCAGGAGGTTGCCGAGTCGTTACGCGGCACGGACAAGTTAGTCTTTGTCAAGAATCCGATAAATAGCGATATAGAACTCTGGCTCGGAGCGATTGAGCGTTTGGCGCAGTGCAACGTCAAGCGCATTGCTCTTATACATCGCGGCTTTTCAAGTTACAGAGCGACAATACTGCGCAATGCTCCGATGTGGCACCTCGCCCTTGAAATGAGAAGACGCGCACCCGAACTTCCGATGATATGCGACCCTTCGCACATCTGCGGACGACGCGACCTTATAGGCGACATCGCACAGCAGGCGGCCGATTTGAATTACGATGGTCTGATGATTGAGAGCCACATCTCGCCCGAACACGCCAAGAGTGATGCCAGACAGCAACTCACGCCCGATGCACTTAATGCCCTCCTAAACGAGATTAAGTGGCGTTTGGCAGAGTCCGACTCCGCCGAATTTAATGTTGCAATCGAGGAGTTACGCCGACGTATAGACCATATTGACGGTGAGATATTTCAGTTGTTGGTCGAAAGAATGAACGCCTCCGAAGAGATTGGATACATAAAGCGCGACAACAACGTAATGATTCTCCAATCGGCACGCTGGGACAGCATCGTAAACCGTACCCTCTCACTCCACAAGGAGTCGGGTTTGAGCGAGGAGTTCCTGCGCACGATACTTGATGCAATTCACATTGAGAGTATCAACCGACAAAATAGGGTTATGAAGGGTGAGTAGCCTCGGGGTAGATATAAGAAATATGGACCATCTTTCGCAAGATAGTCCATATTTTTTTGTTGCTTTGTTCTACTACTTAATACGCTCGTAGTACTCGCGGGTGCGGGTATCAACGCGAATCTTGTCGCCGGTGTTGATGAACAAAGGCACCTTGATAGTAGCACCGGTATTTACGGTAGCAGGCTTCAACGAGTTTGTAGAAGCGGTATCGCCCTTAATGCCCGGCTCGGTGTAGGTAACCTCCATATCAACGATTGGTGGCAACTCGGCTGCCAAGACAACGTCCTTCTCGGTGTGGTACATAACCTCAACGATCTGACCGTCCGCCATAAGGTCGTAGTTGTCAATCAAAGACTTCTCGATGTTAATCTCCTCGAAAGTTTCGGTGTGCATAAAGTGAGCACCGAGGTCGTCCTCGTAGGTGAATTGGTATGGGCGACGCTCAACACGTACCTGCTCAATCTTAATACCTACCGATGAGAAGGTGTTCTCCAAAACGCGACCATTCTCCAAGTTTTTGAGTTTCGAGCGAACAAAAGCAGGGCCCTTGCCCGGCTTGCAGTGCTGGAAATCGACAACAAGGAAGGTCTTGCCGTCCATCTCGATACACATACCGATTTTAATATCAGCTGCTGTAATTGTCATAGTTGTTATGTTTTAATTTTTAATTAGTTAATTGTCTCTTTTCGGGCGCAAAGATAGTAAAAAATAAGTGAAAAGTAGGAATCTTACCCGAAAAAAATTAAGTCCCTACAAATCACCATCTTAAAGTTCTATCGCCTTGCAACGCAGCCCTCTCTCCTTGATGCGTTTCAGAAGCGTCGGCAACGTGTAACTCATATTCTTGAAGGCCTTTTCGCTATCGTGAAAGAGTATTATATCGCCTGCACGAAAGTTGTTCACAACGCGACGGGCACACACCTCGCGATGGAGATTGCGTCTATAATCCATCGTAAGAAGACTCCATAGCACTATTTTATATCGGGTACAAACGACCTTTATCTGCGATGGTGTAATACGTGCATAGGGAGGTCGGAAGAGGTTGGTATGCACCAAGTCGCTCGCAAAGTCTATATCCTCAACATATCTCTCTACGGACATTCCCCACCCCTTCTGGTGTGAGTAGGTGTGGTTGCCGACACGATGACCTGCGCGGAGAATCTTCTCGTAGAGGTCGGGATACATCTCCACATTTTTACCCAGCACAAAGAAGGTCGCCTTGGCATCATATTTGGCAAGAGTAGCCAATATCCACTCCGTTACACCGGGTGTAGGACCATCGTCAAAGGTGATATAAACCCCCTCCGCATCGTCTATATCCCAGACAATGTTAGGAAAGAGCCTACGCACAAACTTTGGTGGAGATACTCGCATTACGTTCTATATTTTCGCGACAAAGATAGTAATTTATCTCAAATTTTTGCTTTTACATTTTTTATCCATAACTTTGTTCGTGCTTAAAGGTATTACTACTATGAAGAGTCTTCGTAATATATGCATCGCCGTTACCGCCCTCTTGTCGGTGGTGGCGTGCGACAGTTTTCATACTCTCGGTTCGGGTAAGTCGGCACAAGGCTCGCCTTACGAGGTGTTGGTCGTATGCAACGGACGCGAATGGGAGGGCGCATTGGGAGAGAGCCTTCGCACGCTCTTCGCAACCCCTGTTCCTGCCATAAATCAGAACGAGCCGATGTTCAGCGTCGTGCGCATCACTGCGAATGATTTTAAGGGGTTACTGCCGTCATACCGCAATATATTAAAGGTACTATGCTCACCTTCGGTTAAGGAGTGTTCCATATCGGCACGCTACGACGTGGAGGCCGTTCCACAAGTGGTGCTTACCTTCCAAGGTCCTTCACAAGAGGCGATGGTCGAGTATCTCAACAAGAATGGCGAGAGCCTGTTGCAGGTGTTGGAGATTGCCGAGCGCAATCGCACCATAGCCCTTGCAAAGAAGCGCGGCGTAAAGCAACTCGAAGATATTATCCGCAAGCAGTTCGGTATCTCGATGCAGGTACCCGAAGGGTATCTCTTGCGCGTGGAGAGCGATAACTTCGTGTGGGCTTCGCACGAGTACCCCGCTGCAAGTCAGGGTTTCTTCCTCTACACCCACCCTTACAACGGTAAAAGCAGTATCACGATAGAGGCTCTCGTTGCTGCACGTAACAATACGGCACGCCGTATTCCGGGCCCATCTGATGGCTCATATATGACCACCGTATCACGCATACCGAACCTTGATGATTCGGGCTATGTAGAGTTTATGCCGGAGATGAGAGTGCTTCGCATAAATGGCACCGACTGGATAGAGTTACGCGGTCTTTGGGAGGTGGAGAACGACTTTATGGGTGGTCCATTCGTTAGTTATACCACACTCGATAAGCGTAGTGGCAAGTTGCTGACACTCGACTGCTACGTCTATTCGCCAAAGTTCGGAAAGCGTAACTATCTCCGCGCCTTGGAGCATTTGGTATATTGCATTGAACTCCCACAGGAGAGCGACACAAAGAGGTAACACAAGTGAGTAGTATATGAATATCGTCGTTGCCATAACAGCCGCAAGCGGTGCAATATATGCACGCCAACTGCTTGAAACACTGATTGCAAGCACAGAAGTTGAACGCATCGCCTTGGTGTATAGTACCAACGCTCGCAAGGTCGCCGAGTATGAGGGTGTAGCCATACCGCGCTCCGCGAAGATTGAGGAGTACGACAATGGGGATATGTTTGCCCCCATAGCGAGTGGCTCGGCGCGATGGGAGGCGATGGTTGTTGTTCCGTCAAGTGTCGGCACGGTAGGTCGTGTGGCATCGGGTATCTCGCAGACGCTTATTGAACGTACTGCCGATGTTATGCTCAAAGAGCGTCGCAAACTTATCTTCGTGGTGCGTGAGACGCCGTACTCATTGGTGCATCTTCGCAATATGACAACACTCACGGAGGCGGGTGCTGTGATTTTGCCGGCCACTCCGTCATTCTACTCGTTACCGCAAGATGTAGAGGCTGTATGTCGCACTGTTACAGAGCGTATCGTGGCGCAACTCGGCATCTGCTCGGAGCGTTATGAGTGGGGTGCAAATAGGCAATAATTTGTTTTTTACGCACTTTTTAGCCAAAAAATTTGCACATTGACAAAAAGTATATTTTGAAGATGGATGTTACTGATTTTTTTTTGCAGCATTACTTTTTCTAAAATATATAATTCTGTTTTTAATACGAAATATTACCCAAAACAAATTGGATAT
>JAFXHB010000069.1 GCA_017536605.1 Alistipes sp. | reverse complement strand
TTCTGATTTGCCATCAACGGAGCAATCTCGTTCAAGCGAACATCAAAATCTACCAAGTAGTCGCGCTCTGGTCGCTTCTCGTTGTAGATGGTGTAGATGTGGTCAATAGAGCCATTGCCCACAGGCAGACGCATCGTTACAACGGTCTTTGTTGAATCATCTTTGTTTATCGCCACCAACTCAAATTTACACTTGGCCGTTGATACAATCTCGTTGCGGAGATTGTTTTTCAGGTAGTACGACATATTGAAGTGAGCCGACTCGGGATCAAAGAGATGCACCAACTCGTTACGCTCCTCTTTTGGGGCATACTTGGTATAGTCCTTCAATGTTACGTCCTTAATCTGCGCTCCTTCGGTTGTGAATCGCACATTTATCTCGTCATTATCAACGTCAAACTCCTCTGCTTTGTCAGCCTCCTTGACTAATGACTCCTCATTGGCTGCAACCTTTTTAGCTGTTGAAGCACTCTTTTGGGCACTTTTCTCTGCGGCTTGTTGCTTGTTGATAGCCTCCGCCTTGCTTGCCTCTACAACCTGCTTTTCAATTTGTGATAGTGCCTGCTCCTCTGCCTGCTTTGATAACTCGTAGTTTGAGTATATAATGTAACCTGCAAACACGAGGGCCATCAAGATAAATCCTATGATGGTGTACTTGTTGTCTTTCATCTTCTATATCAAAATTTTATAATAAATCTACTCCTGTGCATCTATAACTTTTACGCGCTCAATGGTGTTTGCCATCTCGCGTTTTGCCTTGGCAATCTTCTCTTCAACGTCGGCAATCAAAGCCTCTGCCCCCTTTGACTTGGCAAAGAAGCCGATGTTGTTTTCAAGCGTGAGAATCTCCTGCTCCAACTGCTTAACACGGTTGTACAACTTCTCGCGCTCACTGCGGAGTCGCTTGTCGCCCTTCATTGCCGAGACCTTCTCCTTGAACGAAGAGAACTGCTTGGCACTATCCGCGCTTCTAACGGTTGCAAACATCTTGTCAAGCACCTCTTTATACTGCTTTTTAAGACTCTCCTTGTGCTTGATTGGCACAAAGCCGATGTCGCTCCAACGACGCTGGAACTCCTTTATCTCCTCAAAGTTGCTAACCTCTGCACTGCGCATCTCCTCCAATAGAGCCAACTTGGCTTGGAGGTTGCTGTTGTATTCGTTGTCAATGGTTGAGAAGTGTTGTGCCTTGCGCTCAAAGAACTTGTCGCAGGCTGCACGGAAACGCTTCCAGATGGAGTCGGCGTGGCGACGAGATACAACGCCTACACCCTTCCACTCTGCCTGTAACTTTAAAATCTCCTCTGTTGCTTTGTTCCAGTCATCGCTCTCGGCAAGAGCCTCTGCCTTCTCGCATAGCGCTGTCTTGGCAGCAAGATTCTGCTCCATATCATCTTTTACCTCGGCGTAGAAAGTCTGCTTTGCCTCAAAGAACTTGTCGCAAGCCGCACGGAAGCGGTCATATATCTTGGTGTTGTCCTTCTTTGGTGCAAATCCTATGGTGCGCCACTTCTGCTGCATCTGTTGCAACTTCTCTACCGCCTTATTCCACGCCTTGTGGGTGGTAGGTAACTCTGCAACCATTGCCTCAATAGCGTCGCAAATCGCGCTCTTCTTCTCCAAGTTGGCAATCTGCTCACTCTTGCGGGCCTCAAAATGCTCCTGATGGTTACGATTAACCTTTGAAGAGGCACTCTTAAATCTCTCCCACAATGACTCCTTCTGCTCGTGTGGAACAGGACCTATCTCGCGCCACTCCTCGTGCAACTTCTGCAACTTGCGGAACGCCTCTACCGGAGTCTTGCTCTCGGCAAGAATCTCCGCCTGCTCGCAAAGAGCCGTTTTGGCTTCAAGGTTGCGTTTCCAATCAAGGTCGCGCAACTCCTTGTTGATATGAACATAGTCATAGAAGTTCTCGACGTGCAAATTGTAACTCTCCCACAAATCGTTGATATGCGCCTGCGGTACAGGGCCTATCTGTCGCCAGCGGGCCTGCAACTCGTGAAATTTTGCAAATGTTGTATTCAACGCCTCGTCAGTAGCGATAAGTTGCTTCAACTCCTCTATCACTGCCAATTTTGCCTGATAGTTCTCCTCCTTTGCCTTTTCGGATACGGCAGTAGCCTCATCGCGCTTTACTCGATAGATGTTGTATAACTCCTTAAATCTCTTCTCCGAGTCATCAGGCTCCGGCTTATATTCTGCATCGGCTCCATTTGCCTCCACAAAGGCGGCGTGTCTTGCGCTACTCTCGGCACGATATATTTTGTAGAAGGCTACCTTTAACGCCTCAATCTCTGTGCGCAATGTGGCGGAAGGCTCCTCGCCGACCTTCTCGGCGAGTATGGTGAGTATAGCCTCCTTGTCAAGAGGGATAACCAACTCCTCGCTCTCCTGTTTTGGCTCGTTGATGCTTACCTCTTCGGAGATTGTTTCAACAGCCCTGCTTTCATTTACTTGCAACACATCTTCAGCCTTGCTGACTTGCTCCTCTTGTGGAGTCTCAATAGTTTTCTTGGTAGCCATAATTTGCTTACATTAGAGTTCAATACATATATGAACAGACGTTCAACCGACAAAGGTACGAAAAACTATTGGAAATAAGAAGCGTACGTAATTATTTTTCGTTTTTATACAATAAAAACGAAATAACCGACCTTTTGGCCGGTTATTTCATTTGTGAATTTTGCCCTGACGAGTTTAGTCGTGCAATGCGCTCAACTTCTCAAAGAGTGCGTTGTAACTCTCAACCATCTCGTTGCGGAACGCTGCGTAATACTTGCGAACCAATGACGGATTCTTTGGCTCGGTAGGATTGTTAGCCTTGCTGTACAACTCGTTACGGAGTTCAACACCCTCCTGCATAATTGCAAAGATCTCCTTCTCTTTGTCAGGACGGAAATAGATTGTCATATCGCAGTCAAAGACGAGCTCTTCAAGACGATAGTCAATCTCCTTCTTCAAAAATCTCAAATTTGCCATAGTATATTCTTGTTTTGTTATGATTTCTGCCCACAAAGATAAGAATAAATTTAATAAAGCAAAATTGAAATCACTTTTTTTTCTCTTTTTTCGCAGATTTTACCAATATCTCACCTCCGAGCCGCCTTTGGCATTCTTTTTATCGGCTTTACGCGCTTTGCGTTGGTTGCGTCGATTGTCGCTATCCTCTTTTGGCGTGGCGATGATTATACTCATCTCCTCATCAACAACTACTACTTCCGGCTTGGTTGTCGATGTTGTAGATGTCGTAGTGGCGGTTGCGGGCGGTGTCGGTTGTTTGACGATAGTCGTGCGCGTGATAATCTCATCAACACCATAGTCAAAGGCGATGTCTGCATAGCGCATTGTTGGCAAGATGTTGGTTGTTAAATACTTCCACGCAGCTGGTAACTTCCTTAAATGGGCCTCCTTTTCGCGTTCTGTATTGCTGCTGTTGAGAATTGCCAAGACCTCTTTCTTCTGCGGAATAGTTGAGTTTGTTACGGCATCGGCACACTCCTTCCACGAGAAGGTCTTGTAGTCGGTAACAATCTTTTGGTCGGGGTGATATGTGTTAATGGCATATTGGCACAATGCCTGCGCACGGTGAGAGGCGAGCGAGTCGTTTTGAATGGTGTTGCCATCGGGCGAAGCGTAGCCAACGATATGGATAGCCGAGATATGCATCGTACTATCTTTCGCATCGCCCATAAACTCTTTTAACTCGTTAATTTGGCGAGAGTTATCAGAATATGTCGGAACAATCTGCGCACGACTTATCGTGTAGTGAATATCAAAGTTCGCACTCTTTCCTGTGTCGTGGCGAACAACGTAACGAGAGGTTACCGTATTGCCATTTTTGGTTTGAGAGATAAGTACGGCATTTGCCGATGGAGCATTGTTGCTTTGTGCCGATGATGTGGCAATGCAACACAATGCAAGCGGAAGGATAAAATACTTTTTCATAGCGTTATAATTATTGGTTTGTATGCCTAAATGTGGCAATAATCAAGCCAATAATTATAAGGCTACCCTACTCTTCGCCCTTATCGCTCTTATGGATAATTTTGTAGCCTATCGTCGCTACGAAGATTGACATTAGAGGGCTTACAAGATTGAAGATACAGTATGGCAGATACGTGATTGTGGCAACGCCCAATACGGTAGATTGAGTCATTCCACAAGAACCCCAAGGAATTAGAACAGAGGTAACCGTTGCCGAATCCTCCACCGAGCGACTCAATAGGCGAGCCTCCAAGCCGCGTTCGGAGTAGAGTTTGCGGAAGGTGTTGCCCGTTATGATAATAGAGATGTATTGGTCTGCGGTACACATATTATAGAAGATTCCTGCACCAACGGTTGATGCCACGATACTTACGGTGCGATGTACGAAGCGGAGGAATAGTTGCGTGATGGCATTCAGCATACCACTACCTGTCATTACTCCTCCAAAGCACATAGCGCAGAGTATCAGCCATATTGTGTTGAGCATTCCGGCCATTCCGCGAGTTGCTATCAACTCATCTACGATAGGCGTTGCAGATTTGATGTTGGTTGATGTGGTGCAGATGTCAATCAGTCCGCGGAATATGTACAATGGGCCTTCGCCTCCTATTTCACGAAGAATATCTCCTTGTGCTACAACAATCGCTATACACGCAGCGATGACCGATATAAAGAGTGTGATAAGTGCAGGAAGTTTGCGGACAACGAGCAACATTGTGATAATCGGAACCACCAACAGCCAAGGGGTTATATTGAATCTGGATTGCAGGGCTTGTGTAATCTCTGTTATCTGCGTGGTCGAGTCGGTGTTGTTTTGCAGACCGACAACAAAGAAGACTACCAAAGCGATACATAGCGACGGTATGGTCGTTATCATCATATACTTGATGTGTTCAAACAGCGGTACGCGAGCCGTCGTAGCGGCTAATACCGTGGTGTCTGATAGTGCCGAAACTTTGTCGCCGAAGTAGGCCCCCGATATTATCGCACCGGCAACCCAGCCTTCGGAGAAACCTTGCGCCGTACCAATTCCCATTAGGGCTACACCAATCGTGGCAATTGTTGTCCACGAACTGCCCGTCAAAAGAGAAACGGCTGCGCATATCAAACAGGCAGTTAGCAGAAATACCTTTGGGTGTATAATTTGCAGTCCATAGTATATTAGCGTAGGAACAACGCCACTCAACATCCACGTACTTGATATGGCTCCTATCAAGAGCAGTATTATAATGGCAGAGGCGGAGGTATGAATGTTCTCCGATATGGCACGTTCCAAGTCGCTCCAACGACAACCGCAAAGACCGATGGCTATAATTGTAGCAACAGATGAGGCGATGAAAAGCGATATTTGGCTACCTCCATTGAGCGCATCTGCCCCATATACCTTTATCGTCGTTGCCAGCATTGCCACAAGTGTTACGAGCGGTATTGCGGCAAGCCATATAGAGACCTTTTTCTCCTTGTATTCTTTACTGTTTTTCATCTTTGTTTCTATTATTAAGTGAAAGTACATATAAGCCTGCTGCCGTAAATAAGGCATTGACTATCAATAATTCAAACGAAAATTCGTATCCGCAAAACCACTCCTTTGAATAGCGATCTAATACCCACGTTGCGATTGGCGAGAGTACCGCCACAATCGGTATGTATCTATCTCGCACGCTGCGCTTGGAGATTATGCCGAAGGCGAACATTCCGAGCAGGGGTCCATACGTGTAACTCGCTATTCGGTAGAAGGTGTTTATGATGCTGTCATCGCCAAAGTGATAGATGGCTATGATAAATAGTGTCATTATTAGCGCAATAATAGCGTGAATCCACTTGCGCAGTATTGTTAGTCGCTCCTCTGTGTAACGCTCTCTTCCGTTTAGAATATCTACCGTAAATGCAGTCGTCAATGCAGTTATTGCCGACCCTGCGGAGGTGTAGGTGGTCGATGCCACACCCAAAATAAACAATACGCCGACAATCGCAGGCATTGAGTCCATAGCCGCTACTGCACCAAATAGTTGATCGGGGTGGGATATTGTGCTTACTCCGTTTGAGATAGGGAATGTATTGCTGTATCCCTGCCTGAATACGTATATGTACAACAATACTCCAAGCGACAAGAGCAGAAATATGATAATGCTTTGCAGAATAATTGAGAGAAGCATATTTCGTTGCGACTCTCGCTGTGAGCGACAGCCTAACACTCTCTGCATAAGGTCTTGGTCAAGCCCCGTAGTGGCTATTATCATAAAGACGCCTGCAAAGAACTGCTTGAAGAAGTATCGCTTGTCGTTGATATCGTCAAAGAAGAAAATTTGGCTGTATTCGTGCGTGGATACTGCATCAACCAATTCAGCAGATGATAAATTTAACTCTTTGATTATAAAAATTATAGTTAGTGCAACGCTTCCTATTAGGCAGACGCTTTTCAGGAGGTCGCCCCAGATAACCGACTTAACACCTCCACGATAGGTATAGAGCCACACAAATAGCATTGTGAGAGTCGCATTTACCCAAAACGGAATACCGAGAGGCTCAAATAGAAGCGGTTGCAAGACTGCGGGAGCGATGAAGACACGTAATGAGGCGGAAACAGTCTTGGAGATAAAGAAAAACCAAGCACCACATTTGTGGCTGTATCCTCCAAATCGGGTTTGCAGATACTCGTATAGTGAAACTACATTAAGTTTGTAGAAAAGAGGTATTAAAATGGTTGTAATCAAAATGTTGCCAACCACAAATCCAAGTACCATTTGCAGGTATGAAAATGAGTTTGCAGCAACAGAACCGGGTACTGATATAAAGGTTACACCCGATATGGCAGCCCCGACCATTGCAATACCTACAATTGACCAATGAAAGCCTCTTCCACCAATAAAAAAGTCCCTATTGTCGGCCTTGCGTCCTGATATGTAGGCGAGAGCCAACAATGCTATGGCGTATAGCGCGATGGTTGTACCAACTAATAGGGGCGTCATAATTATTATTATGTTTGGTTAGTGTGCTTAAAATCAAAGAAAAGAGCGATGTGGTCGCTCTTTTCTTGTGGTTGTAATCTCTTACATATCGAAATCTGTACTTCCGTCAGAGATCTCATCAACCGCGTCGCTACCTGATAGTTCGTCGGAGCCGCCGATATCCTCTTCGTCGCCGAATATATCCTTGTCGTCATCATCGGGATTTGTGTCGTCAATCTTGACATCAATCTTTACGAGATAACTGATCTCTTCGGTCTCAAAAGGGACTGCGAAAAAGAACTCTCCATTTGGTTTTGGGACTCTTATCATTACATCCGCAAAACCTGCCGGATATGCAACTTTGATTGCTTCTTGCAACTCTGCAGGCAGATTATTAAAACTTACAACAAGTCTTTTTTTTGCGTTTGTTACCATATTGTTTTTGTTAATTTGCTTCTTAAATCGGTGCGAATATAGAGCAAAGAAATGAGTGGCGCAAATTTATTTAGCCTTTTTTTTCAACAATTCAATTTTTCTCCGTATCTTTACTCGGTATTTATAATATAAGTATGAATGTGCTTGACAAAATAACTGCTCTGCGCGTTGCATTGCATCATCACAACCACAAATACTACGTGGAGAATGCTCCGGAAATCTCCGACTTTGAGTTTGATAAGATGATGCGTGAGTTGATGGATTTGGAGGCAGAGCATCCGGAATATGCCGACGAGAACTCCCCGACAATGAGAGTTGGAAGCGATCGCACCTCCGAGTTTAAGAGTGTGCGCCATCGCTACCCTATGCTGTCGTTGTCAAACACGTACTCTATGGAGGAGTTGGGCGACTTTGTTGATCGTATTGAGAACGAGCAGGGGCAAACGGAGTTTGTCTGCGAGTTAAAGTTTGATGGCACGGCAATATCCTTGACCTACGAGAACGGTCGTCTTGTGAGGGCGGTAACACGAGGCGACGGGGAGTCGGGCGATGATGTTACGGCGAATGTTCGTACCATAGGCTCTGTTCCACTGACACTTACGGGCGATTACCCTTCCGAGTTTGAGATAAGGGGTGAGATATTTATGCCCTACGCATCGTTTGATCGCTTGAATATGGAGCGTGAGGCTGCCGGCGAACAACTCTTTGCAAATCCGCGTAATGCTGCGGCAGGTACGTTGAAACAACAACAATCATCGGTGGTGGCGAAACGAGGGCTTGACTGCACACTCTATCAGATAGCATCGCGAGAGTTATCTATCACTTCGCATTGGGAGACCTTGATGAAGGCTCGCTCGTGGGGTTTTAAAATCTCCGAACACGCCAAGATATGTCGCACAAAAGAGGAGATAGAGTCCTTTATCGGATATTGGGATACGGCACGCAAAGAGTTGCCCTTCCCGACAGATGGTATCGTTATTAAGGTAAATGACTTTGCCAAACAGCGACAACTCGGCTTTACAGCCAAGTCGCCACGTTGGGCTGTGGCTTATAAGTTCAAGGCAGAACAGGCTCTTACGCGTTTGTTGAGCGTTGATTTTCAGGTTGGCAGAACAGGTGCTATCACGCCCGTAGCCAATCTTGAACCCGTTTTGTTGGCGGGTACTGTCGTAAAACGAGCGACTCTCCATAATGCCGAGCAGATAGAGTTGATGGATATCCGCTTGGGCGATATGGTCTATGTGGAGAAGGGCGGTGAGATTATTCCGAAGATTACCGAGGTGGAACTCTCCGAGCGAAATTCAGAGAGCAAGCCGTTTGAGTATATCACAGAGTGCCCGGAGTGTGGGACAACGTTGGTACGTTACGAGGGCGAGGCGAAGCACTATTGCCCAAATCAAGGTGGTTGCCGCCCGCAGATATTGGGGCGTATAGTTCATTTTATTCGTCGCAAAGCCCTTGATATAGATGGATTGGGGGGCGAAACGGTTGAGTTGCTCTATGATAGTGGGCTCGTGAAGAATGTGGCAGACCTCTACGACCTGCGTGCTACGGACCTCTCTGTACTACCCCGCTTGGGCGAGAAGTCGGCAGATAACATTATTGGCAGTATCGCATCTTCGCGTGAGGTTCCTTTTGCGCGAGTTCTCTTTGGCTTGGGTATTCGTTTTGTCGGCGAAACTACGGCAAAGTATCTTGCGCAGCACTTTAAGAGTATGGACGCACTGATGCAGGCAACGAAAGAGGAGTTGATGGAGTCGGACGAGGTTGGCGACAAAATAGCCGATTCCATAATCGAGTATCTCACAGACGAAGAGAATATCGCCATTATAGAGCGTCTTCGTCGCGCCGGATTGCGCTTTGAGGAGGAGGCGAAGGAGCTGCACTCGGAGTGCTTGGTCGGGAAGAATGTGGTAATATCGGGTAAGTTTATTGACCATACGCGCGATGAATTGAAGGAGTTGATAGAACTGAATGGAGGTAAAAACCAGTCGGGAGTATCATCAAATACCGATTTTATCGTTGCCGGCGAGAATATGGGACCTGCGAAGTTGCAAAAGGCAACCAAGTTGGGCGTAACGATCCTCTCCGAGAGCGAATTTATAGAGATGATTGGTGCGACCAATAGAGATGGGTCTGCTCCTGCCGAGCCGATATCGGTGGAGGTGTCAAATAGTGGCGAAGGAGAGGCAATACAGGGCAGCCTATTTTAGTTTTTAGAGAGATTATAAACTTGTGTTCATATATGAAGGAGCGTTTTAGTGGTACGGGAGTGGCGTTGGTTACCCCATTTATGGAGAATGGAGCGATTGATTTTTCGGCTGTTGCGAAGGTCGTAGATAGAGTCGTTGAAGGAGGTGTTGATTATATCGTTGTGCTTGGTACGACGGGCGAGACTCCGACGCTGACTACCGATGAGCGTAAAGCCCTTATCCGCTTTGTGCGTGATCGTGTAGCCAATCGTGTAGGCTTGGTTGTGGGCGTAGGCGGAAACTGCACTCGCGATGTTGTGGCTACTCTGAAAAGTTGGGATTTGTCGGGCTATGATGCGATATTGAGCGTTAATCCGTACTATAATAAACCCAACCAAGAGGGCTTGTATCAACACTTTAAGGCGGTGGCAGAGGCTTCACCACTTCCTGTGATTCTATACAATATACCGGGACGAACAGGTGTAAATATGACACCCGAAACCATTGCTCGCTTGGCTACCGATTGTGAGAACATTATCGGTGTTAAGGAGGCATCGGGAAATCTTGAACAGATGGAGCGCGTACACGCGCTTGCCCCTGCCGACTTTCTGCTTATATCGGGCGATGACGGATTGACCGTAGAGGTTATTAAGCATGGCGGGGTTGGCGTTATATCGGTCTTGGCAAATATCTACCCTGCCGAAACTGCCCAAATAGTACGCCGTGCGTTGGAGGGAGATATTGATGGAGCGAATGTCTTGATAGAGCGCGTTGAGCCATTTATTGCATCGCTATTTGAGGAGGGAAATCCCGTTGGTATCAAGTGTGCCCTTGCCTTAAAGGGTGTTTGCCGAGATACGATGCGCCTACCTCTGGTTGCAGGAAGTGTATCGTTGGCAGAGAAGATGAAAAAACTGATCTCTGAATACGAAAAATAGCGACCTGCTCGTTAGGAGAAAAAAGATATGTTAAGAAGAGTTACAATACTGCTTGTTGCACTCTCTACGTTTGTGGAGTTATCGGCACAAACCCCGATAAACGAATCTATACTCGCTAAAATTAGCGATGTAAATTCGCACCTATACTACCCTAACCTTATTTTGCGATATAAGGAGGGACTTGCTATGAGCGATGAGGAGTATCATCACCTCTACTATGGCTATGCCTACCAAGCCACCTATCGTCCTTTGGAGGTAAATTCGGCGATGACTCGTGTACAGGAGATTATGGCGCGTCTTTCGATTGACACCCCTTCGGTCTATGATATAGATGAGTTGATTGCCGCAGGTATTGCTGCTATGGAACACGACCCATTCTCTCCGCAGTTGCTAAATGTTTTAGCCTACGCCTACGGTGCTTCGGGCGATAAGGTGCGTGAGAAGGCGTATGCCGACCACCTCGCCGGTATTTTGCGTACGATTGAACGTTCTGGTGATGGACTTAAAGAGCGAACACCGATGCATATTATTATGTTCTCGCACGGATTGGACTATATTGCATCAAAGAATATCAAGTATCTGAAAGGTAGAATCATAAGCCGTAATGTGGAGTTTGTGCCGTTTGACTTTCCGAAGAATAAGGTTAAGGGCTACTACTTTGATTATAGCCGAATATATTGGAATAAACCCGAAAATTATACATTTAAGCGCGAGCGAACTTGGCAGTTTAACAACCTGAAACCTCGCGAATATAAGTAGTTATGAAGAGATTGTATGTTGTAGCACTGCTACTTGCCGTGTTCTGCTTTGTCGGTTGCGAAGTGGAGCGAGCGCAGTATGGCGACTTCAAGTTGCTGACAGATGTTAAAGATGGTAAAATTATACTTGGCTATGAGGCGGGTTCTACTGCCACGATAGATATTATGGCACGCTACGATTGGGAGATTCTTCCGACCAAAGGCTTCGCCTGCACTCCGAATAGTGGTAGAACGACCGAATCAACAACGATAGATATCAGAGCCTTGCGCGACAATAACAGTGTCGATACCGTTAAGTTGGATAATCTCTATTTCAGATTGCTCAACACCCGCTTTACGGGTATCACGGTACATCAACTGCCGCGAATGACGGTTGATAGGAGGAGTGTTATCCTGTCAAGTACAGAGGGGGCGACCAATTCGGTCTATGTCAATACTGATGAAGAGTTTGAGGTCGTATATGATGAGAGTCAGCCATTTACGGCTGTTGCCGATAATGCCAATGGTGTGGTGAGGATTACATCATTAAGCGAAAACAGCAATTCGGCAGAGCAACTTCTTGGCACATTTACACTTCGTCTTGTTGAGACGCCATCTTGTAAGGTGGCAATAAAGGTCTATCAACGATTTAGCGAAACCCCGCAGACAATCTTCTACTATTTTGTCGGCACGTCGCTACTCTACAACTATCGTTCAAATATAGATGACGTATTGAGTGCTTTGAGTGCCAATATACAGGGTAAGTCGCGGGTGATAGTCTTGCTACAAGACTCTACAAATAAGGCAGGATTATATGAGTTGCGCTACGATACCAAGCAACGCAAGGTGGTTAAGGAGAGAGTGCGTGATATTACCCTCACTACCCCATACAACGCCGCACTGCTTACATCTATATTGGGAGAAGTTATCGCCTATGCGCCCGCAGAGAAGTATGGTCTTATCTTTGGCTCGCACGGTACTGGCTGGATTCAGAAAGATGCGGTTGCCGAGGGCAAGAGTGTAAGCGGACTTTTTGGTAAAAAGGTGCAGGATATATGGCAGCCGCGACGCGAAGATGCCCTTCCGACACGATATATCGGCGATGATAGTCCATCGTTGCAATACAACCTATCGGAGATCGGAGAGGCCGTGAAGGCGAATAATATAGATTTGGAATACATCATCTTTGATGCCTGCTTTATGGGTAACATTGAGAGTGCATACGAGTTGCGCGATGTTACGAAATATGTTGTGGGCTCACCGTGTGAGGTTATGGCACAGGGTTTTCCGTATAAGGCGGTGTTGCCAATGTTGCTGAAAGAGAATGGTACAACCTACGACCTTGATGCAGCGTGCAAAGCGTATGTTGATACCTATCAGGCGAGTTATTCGCCGTGGGCGTGTGTCTCTACGGTGGTAACATCGGAGTTGGAGTCGTTGGCCTCGCTTATGAAGAGTGTTAATGCCGCAGATCGTGCCGAAGGCTTCTCGCTGAACAATGTTCAGTATTTTGAGGGTATGACACCGCATATCTTCTATGATTTGGAGGACTATGTGCGTCAATCGTGTGCCGATGAGAGCCTTGTGGAGCAGTTCAAAGCGCAGATGGCAAAGACGGTTGTTTCGCGCTATCATACCAAGAAGTTCTACACCGTTTATGGATATAACTCATATATTCCGATTGACTATTATAGCGGTGTAACCACAAGTGCCGGTAGCCCTACATACCACACAGCGTGGAAAGACACAGCGTGGTATAAGGACACCCAACCAAGCAACTAAACTAAAACTGAAATAGAGAGATGAAAAGAACTGTTTTTACATTAGTGTTACTATTCGTGCTACCCTTCTCGGTGCAGGAGGCTTTTGCGTGGGGAGGTTGGGCTCATCGCTTTATTACCTATACAGCCGAGCAACACCTTGACCCGGAGGTTAAGGCGAAGGTGGAGAAGTATCTCGGCTCGTCAATGATTAACCATTGCTCTTGGATGGACGAGATTCGTAAGCCGGTACGCAATAAGAAGCACCCCGAACACGAGTATCATATGGCGTGGGCACACACGCTTGCGTGGCATATGATTACGGCTGATAAGAACTTGCAGTTGAGCAATGAGCGTGCCTACAATAACGATGGCGACCTCTTGCCAAATTTGAAGGTGTGTATTGAGAATTTGAAGAATCATCGCAACCTTACCGATTCGGCTGTGGTTGTTAATTTGAAGTGTGTGATACATATGGTTGAAGATATGCACTGCCCGTGCCATATCTACTATACCGAGTTCCCCGACTGCTTCCGTAAGCCGGGCGTAAAGTATCGCTGGGACCAATTCCCCGTAGAGTATGAGGGTAAAAAGACTACACACCATATTATTTGGGACGGATTATCTATCCTTGAACTCTATCCGAAGTATGGCGAGGAGTACGCTTTGTTCCGTGCAAAACTCGATAAGTTGTCGCCGAAGCAACGATCCAAGATGTGCGAGGGTACGCCTGATGATTGGGCACTTGAAACGGCACAAGATTGTCGAGTTATCTACGAATGGGCAAAGCCGAATGATAAACTTGACAGAAAGTTTATCTTGAAGCATCGCAAACTTACAATTCAGCAATATCATCGCTCCGCCTACCGCCTGGCGCATATCCTAAACGAAACGATGAAATAAAAATAGAGAGCCTGTCTAACTTATCGTTAGGCAGGCTTTTTTGTTGGGCTTTTAGCCATTAGCTATTTATAGAGAATTTAGGGAAATTAGTGAATTTTCTCTAAACTCCTTAAATTCTCTATTTTGCCGCCCACCTCTTGCTCAATCAAAAATAAATTTCTAACTTTGCGGTGTAATCCGTTGGATTGCAGACATATTTAGTGAAAGTGTTTCGCTGATCCTTAAAGATAAAATTTGGCGATTTTTGACAACAAGGATAACGAATACTTACATCACTTGTATCGGTATGCTATGTCGGCACACTCTATGCCTACTCCATACTATACAAGTGTGGGGTATAGTTTATTTGTTGTCGGGCCACGCCAAATGCCTATCTTTAGATAAACGAACATCTCCACACTTTCTTTATTTTTATAATCACCGCATAGGAGATGCTACGGTACACAGATTTTTATTATTATGAAGAACTTATTTCTTTTATTCGCAGTGGCAGGAATGATGATGACAGCCTGCGGACCTGTCGATGACGGCACGGAAAACGAGAATGGCAACAGCGACCAGACCGAACAACCGGGTGGTGGCAATACAGACAAACCCGATGAACCCGAGAAGCCTGACGACAAAACTCAGCCCATCAAGTTCCAAGACGAAAACGCCAAACTAATCTGCATCCTGCATTGGGACGAGGACGAAGATGGTGAGTTGTCGTATGAGGAGGCGGCTGCGGTTACCAACCTCGGCACCGCATTCAAGGATTCTCGAATTTTGTCATTTACTGAGTTAAAGTACTTTACAAGCCTTACAAACATCGCCAATGATGAGTTCGAAGGTTGTGCCAGCCTTGTAAAAATCTCTCTGCCCGAGCAAATCACCACTATTGGCGAAAATGCATTTTCGGGCTGTACAAATCTCCAAAAGATTGTTATTCCAGACAGCGTTACTTCGATTGGAAAATATGCATTCAATGGTTGCAGCGGTTTGACAAGTGCAACTATCGGCAATAGCGTTACTTCGATTGGAAAATATGCATTTTACGGTTGTACGGGCGAACTGATTGTTAATTGTAATATACCAAGTTGTAGTTCAGATCGTTCTGATGACGGTGCATTTTGTGATTCAGAATTTACTAAAGTCACTATTGGTGATGGCGTAACCACGATTGGAAAATGGGCATTCTATAGTTGCAATAGTTTGACAAGTATAACCATTCCCGATAGTGTTACTTCGATTGAAGATTGTGCATTCTATGATTGCACCTCGCTGCCAAGTCTAACAATTCCTAATAGCGTCACTGAGATTGGAGAGTTGGCATTCTATAATTGCAATAGTTTGGCAAGTATAACCATTCCCGATAGCGTCACCAAGATAGGACAGGACGCGTTCTATAGTTGCGACAGTTTGACTGCTTTTTATGGCAAATTTGCCTCGGCAGATAATCGTTGTTTAATAATAGATGGCGAATTAAACTCGTTTGCACCAGCAGGATTAACTGAATATACAATTCCTGATAGCGTTACCGTGATTTCAGGTGAGGTGTTCGCTGGGTTAGATTGTTTGACAAGTGTAACAATTCCAAATAGCGTCACTGAGATTGGAGGTGGTGCATTCTACGAATGCGATAGTTTGACAAGTGTATATTGCAAGTCTACAACTCCGCCAACTGCAACTGGATATAATATATTCTCAACTTACGATTACGAATATGAAAATAAACCTATTGGCTGTACTATTTATGTACCACGAGATTCCGTAGAGGCGTATAAGTCAGCGAAATATTGGAAGGAGTACGCAAACTATATCGTCGGTTACGACTTTTAGTTATACCTTTGAGTACAATAAAGCCTTCCCGAAATTTCGGGAAGGCTTTGCTTTTGGCTGTTAGGTGTTTTGCAAGAGAGGTTAGGGGCGTTTGGGGTGAAAAACCCCTATCTCCTATCTCATAACTCCTAACTATTTTTTATCTGCCGTACTTCTTGATGACGCCACGGCCACCAAGTGAGGCGCGGACAAACTCCAAGATATAATCGCGCTCCGGTGATTGAGGTATGGTCTGCTCTGCCTCATTGCAAGCATTTGTGAAGTTCAAGTCGCTCTGGAAGATGATGCGGCAGGTGTTGTGGATAGTCGCAATCTGCTCTGCCGTAAAGCCACGACGCTGCAAGCCCAACTTGTTGATGCCCGCATAGCTTCCCGTCTCGCGGAGTGTTACGAAAGGTGGCACATCTTGGCGCACAAGCGTTCCGCCCTGAATCATTGAGTGGTCGCCAATCTTGCACCACTGATGCACTGCCGAGTGTCCGCCGATAACAACCCAATTACCAACCTCCACCTCACCGGCAAGCGATACGCGGTTTGCGATAACGCAATGGTCGCCTACAACATCATCGTGAGCCACGTGTACATACGCCATAAGGAGGTTTCCATTGCCCACTACGGTAGTGCCACGTGAGGCAGTACCACGACTAATGGTTACGTACTCGCGGATATCGTTATCATCTCCAATAACTGCGGTAGTCTTCTCGCCCACAAATTTCAAATCTTGCGGAAGGCACGAGATTGAAGCCGCGGTGTGAATCTTGTTGCGCTTGCCGATACGTGCGCCATCGTGAATAACAGCACCCGGACCGATCCAGCAATCGTCGCCAATCTCAACATCGCCTGCGATATAGGCGAAAGGTTCTACCGTAACATTCTTACCCAACTTTGCGTCTGGGTGAACATAAGCCAAAGGACTAATCATACCTCTATTTTTTTTGCTTTTAGCCATTAGCCATTAGCTATTGGCTGTTTTGTTTTTTACTTCTATTGCTTTTAGCCATTACGAACAACGAATGGCGAAATTATCTATTTTTAACTATCTGTGCCATAATTGTTGCTTCGCAGGCGAGGGTGCCACCGACAAAGACCTTGCACTCCACATTTGCCACGCCTCGGCGAGGAGGCTCCGACAGTACACACTCAATCTGCATCGTGTCGCCCGGAACAATCTTCTGCTTGAAGCGGACATTGTCAATGCGGAGGAAGTAGGTTGAATACTCCTCAGGGTTATCAACCTTTGAGAGAATACTGATACCTGCCGTTTGTGCCATAGCCTCCACAATCAGCACGCCCGGCATAACAGGCTCGCTTGGGAAGTGTCCTTGGAAGAAAGGCTCGTTGATAGTTACCTGCTTGATACCCGCGATGGAGAGTTCGTCCATATGGAAGATTCTATCCACCAAAAGGAATGGGAAGCGGTGCGGTAACATCGCGCGAATAGCATTTATATCGTATATAGGGTTCTTCTTGCAGTCATACTTGAAGCGTGGCTTTACCCCCTCGTGACGAATTGAGTTGTGAATCTGCTTCATAAACTCGGTATTGGCATAGTGTCCGGGGCGCGTCGCCATTACATTGCCCTTGATACGTCTGCCGAGCAATGCGAAGTCGCCAAGCAAGTCGAGCAACTTGTGGCGTGCCATCTCGTTGTTGGCGCGGAGTTCAAGGTTATTCAAGTAGCCTCCTGTAACGCGAATATCCTTTTTGCCAAATAGGGTTGAGAGTCGCTGCAACTGCTCGTCGGTAACGGGATTCTCCACAATCACGATGGCGTTATCCACATCTCCGCCCTTGACAAGACCTGCTGCGGCCAAAGCCTCAATTTCGTGCAGGAATACAAAGGTGCGGTTTGGTGCTATCTTCTCGCGGTAGTTGTCGCCCGGAACAAAGGTGGCGTATTGGTTGCCGATAACCTTTGAGTTGAAATCGATATGCACCGATGCGGAGAACTCCTCATTTGGATATATAGCCAACATTACGCCCTTTTCAGGTATTGCGAAGACCTGCTTCTCGGTTACTTCGTAATACTTGCGATATGCAGACTGCTCCACCACCCCTACGCGCTCAATTTCGGCGGCGTATTCTCGTGCCGAGCCGTCCAAAATTGGTGTTTCAGGGGCGTTTATATCTATCAGCGCATTGTCCACACCGAGTGTCCAAAGAGCCGACATAACGTGTTCAATAGTGCTTACTCGGGCTGCTCCGATGCCGATTGTTGTACCTCGTGAGGTGTCAATCACATACTCGCACAGAGCAGGAATAGAGGGTGCTCCATCAAGGTCTATACGACGAAAGACGATGCCGTGATTTTCCGGTGCCGGGCTGACTGTCATCACGACCTGCGCTCCGGTATGTAGTCCCTTACCCGAAAAGGTGATAGGGCTATTTAGGGTTGCCTGTTTCTCTGCCATTTTAGTTCAATTTTCGGTGAAATTGATTTTAATCAACCACAAAGATAGCAAAATTTATTGAAAATTATTACTTTTGTGTGTTGAATTAAAGCAATGGAGATGAATAACGACCATACAGAACAAAAAAATCCTTCTGCATCGCCACAAAAAAAACAACGTTTGCGCCTGCCATTTGACAATAGCAAACAGGACTTTGTGTCGTGGATATACGACCATCGTATTGGTCTTATTATCACTATTGTAACCTATCTCACATTAAGTGTTGCTTTTGTTACCTCAAAGGTCGTGATGCAGGGGCGAACCGCCGAAGATATCATCTATATAGATATGGGTGAGTTGGAACTTCTTGAAGATGAGCGCGACAGGCTGTTGCGCGAGTTAAAACAGAACAACAAGACGATGGATTGGAGTTCCGTGCGTAATACCTCCTCAAACGAGAATGCCCTGAACGAAAATCTTGAAGATGAGAAGGGTACCGACGTGGCGCAGTTGAATGCCGAGGCGGAGGCGGTCGAGAGAGAGCGTTTAGCAAACAAGGAGGCATACGAAAGGGGTTTGCAAGAGGCAGATGCTATCGGAATGGGGCAAGAGAGTGGTAGTGCAGAGGGCGAAACGAAAGACGTGAAGCGTAAGGGAATGGTAACGGTCAGTTTTTCGCTAACCAACCCTACTCGATACAGTCGCCATCTTGTAAAGCCAGCCTATCGCTGTGAGGGTGGTGGCGAGGTTGTGGTTGCCATAGTTGTAAATCAGCGTGGCGAGGTAATAGATGCAAGGGTTGTGCGCGGCGGCGACAGCTGTATGCGCGAAACGGCAGTAACATCTGCGCGTAACTCACGCTTTGATATCAACGATTCGGCACCCGTTAAGCAACAAGGTACAATCACCTATATATTCATACCGCAATAGGGAAAACAATGCGCAGACTCCTCTTCATACTGCTTGCATTTACAATGACACTCTCCGCACGAGCCTACGACGCGGATAGTGTTGCCACAAAGTTAGCCAAGCGAGAGGTTGCCGCTACAAAGCACAGCAAGAAGAGCCTCTACCCTACATTCGGTATGTGGCGCAACTCCTACTTTACGACGGGTATATCCACCAACAAGCCGGTATCGCAATACTCTGCCGATGCAAAGTTCCAGTTGAGCCTTGCAATACGACTTTGGAATATCAAGGGTAAGGCCGACATCTTCTTTACATATTCGCAACACAGTGTGTGGGATATCTATCAAGAGTCCTGCCCGTTTCGTGAAACGGCATATAATCCGGGAGTATGGGCTGCGTGGCAGGTTAGCGAGAAGACTCGTCTGCTCTTCGGTATTGAACACGAGTCCAACGGCTTGAAGGGCCCGCAGTCGCGCTCGTTCAACTATGTTACCGCTGCGTTTATCTATGAGCCTTACGACCATTGGCGTTTTGGTGGCCGAGCGTGGTATGGTTACTACGACAGAGAAAATATAGATAACTACTTCCGTTATCGTGGTGTATGCCAATTTTGGGCAACATATCACACCCTCAATGAGCGTTTTTCGGTAACGGCATTGGTTAATCCTTCCGGTTGGTTTAGCAACTATAACGTACAATTAGAGGCTGCGTGGAAGATGGCAAAGAGGGGCGACTGGATACCTTCACTCTACGTGCAATATACGTCGGGCTACGGCGACACGATGCTTGACTACAATCGTTATTCCAGCAAGATACGTATCGGCATATCGCTAATGCACTCCAAATTGGGGCTGTATTAGAGATATGAATAGTAGATGGTGGTTAAAAACGTAAATCAGAAAGAAAATAATTCTCAATTCTTAATTAAATTTACTATCTTTGTCGTATGAAGTGGGATATTGTCAATATAATACCTTCGGCGTATCGGGCAAAGGGTGTCGCTGTTGCTGTAACAATCTTCGTGAGGGCATTGCTTAATTTTATCGGTTTAGCGGCTCTGCTGCCGATGCTCTATATTTTGCTTGATGCGGAGAATATGCACTCCAACGCTATCTTGGAGTGGCTCTACACCTCGCTCGGCTTTGAGAATAACACTTCATTCGTGGTGGTACTGTCGGCTATGCTTGTCGCCTTTATAGTGCTTAAAAGCCTTGTAAACCTGCTACTCTATCGCTACGAGCGCGATTACATATATGCGCTCTATCGCCACCTTTCGCGCAATCTCTTTATGGGCTACTACGCACGTGGCTTGCAATATATCAAGAGTAGCAACTCGGCAGTTCTTTCGCGCAATGTCAATGCCGTATGCTACACCTTCATTGTCGGAATGTTGCGCCCGATTGCGACAATCGCCTGCGAGAGCCTGTTGCTTCTACTCATATTTATCTCTATTGCCATATATAGTCCTATGGCTGCACTACTCTCGGTGGCAGTATTTATTCCTGCGGCGTGGTTGTATCACTCACTGATGCGTCTGCGCTTAAATCGCTATGGCAAGGAGGAGAACGAAGCACAGCGCAAGAAGTACCGTAATGTTACGGAGACCTACCGTGGTTATGCCGATATCGAGATAAATAACGCCTTTGCACATCAGGCAGAGAAGTTTGATGAAGACCTTGACACAATTATCCGTGTTGGTAGCAAGAATGCCACTATATCTATGCTTCCGCAGAACTTTACCGAGGTGGCGTTGGCTGTCGGCTTGGCACTACTCGTCTCGTTGAGCGTAGGCTTTGAGAGCGAGAATATGAAGATTCTCTTCGGCATCTTTGCAGTGGCAGCATTGAGGATACTACCTTCAATTCGCACTATTTTGGGTGCGTGGTCGGCTCTGCGCTACAACCGCTATACGGTGGATATATTGAACGAAAATAGCAATGTAGCGGAGAGTGCCATTGTTCGCGATAACACCCGCCTGCCATTTGCCGATAGCGTGGAGTTGCGCAACCTCTCGTTTCGCTTTGAGGATAGCGAGCAGATGACGATAGAGAACCTCTCTCTAACGATACGTAAGGGCGAGAAGGTTGGCATCAACGGTGCTTCGGGTGCGGGTAAGACTACCCTACTAAACCTTATGCTCGGACTCTACACCCCAACATCGGGAGAGATATTGATTGACGGTGCCGCACTCAAAGGGGAGATGGTGCGCAAGTGGCAAAACAGCATCGGATACGTTTCGCAGAGTATCTTCCTTGCTGATGATACGCTCTTGGCAAATATCGCCTTTGGTTGCGATGATAAGGAGGTAGATATGGCCCGCATTAAACGAGCCGTAGAGGCGGCATCGCTTACGGAGTTTATCGCCTCATTGCCAAATGGGCTGAATAGTCGTATTGGCGAGTGCGGAGCATTGCTTTCGGGTGGACAGCGTCAGAGGATAGGTATTGCCCGTGCGCTCTACAAGCAGGCGGATATCCTCTTCTTTGATGAGGCAACCTCCTCGCTTGACTCGGCAACAGAGCAAAGTATCAACCGCTCAATAGAACGACTATCTGCCGATAACGAGGAACTTACGATTGTTGTTGTGGCGCATCGCGAAAGTTCGCTTGCCTACTGCGACAGGGTTATAACGATTGAGAAATAGATATTATATATGAATTATAGAGTTGCTGATTTTCTGATTCGCACCGAGGGAGCGCATAGCGACTTGGAGGCCTGCGGACTCAACGGCTTTAAGCCCTTCGTAGTGGAGGGCGCAACCGACGAAGAGCCTGTGATGGTGATTCGCTTGGCAAGCCCCATTAAACGGGAGGATTACGTCATAGAGCGTGATATTCACGAGTTTGACTTTGAAAAGTCCTATGCCATAGGAAGGCTCTCGCGATATTCCACGGGCTACATCTTTACGATGTTCCGCAATGGCGAGAGTTATATCCTCACAAAGGAGGACGACTCAAATGTAGTGTGTAGCGACCTCGGTTGCAATGGTAAGGTCGATACATCGCTCTTGCGCTTCGGCATTTGGATAATGTTCGGCATCGTGATTGCCCCGCTTGGCGGCATTGCAATACACTCCTCTGTACTTGTGAAAGATGGTATGGGTGTGTTGTGCTTGGGTGAGTCGGGTACAGGAAAGAGTACCCACACGCGACTTTGGAGAGAGCATATTGAGGGTACGAAACTCTTGAACGACGACAGCCCTATTATCCGTATGGTGGGCGATGTGGCTATGGTCTATGGCTCTCCTTGGAGTGGAAAGACTCCGTGCTACGTAAATCGGAGTGTGCCTATCCGTGGCTTTATGCGCCTCTCGCAGGCTCCATACAATAAGATTAAGCGACTGAATGCCTTGACCGCTATCGGTGCATTGCTACCATCTTGCCCTCCAAGTTTTGCCTACGAGGAGCCTCTGCAAGATCATATTTGCAACTCTCTCTCGGAGATGATTGCAACGACACCTGTCTATCACTTGGCGTGTCTTCCGAATGAAGATGCCGCACAACTTGCCTACTCTACTATCTATGGCAAAGAGTAACACCGTGCTTACCGTACGCAACCGCGAGATATTCTCCGTCGTGCGCGACACACTCCTTGATGGCGAGAGTGTCAGCGTCGCTGTGCGAGGCGAGAGTATGCTACCCTTCTTCCGTAGTGGCTCGACGATTACCTTGCGCCCCGTAAAAGAGGGAGATATACGCAAGTATAATGTTGTGATGGCAGATGCAGGAAAGAGTTTTGTCGTGCATCGTATCGTGGAGGTTGGCGACGACTATGTAGTCCTCTTTGGCGACGGCAATATCAGGAGTACGGAGCGTGTTACGCGCGATAAGATTTACGGCGTGGTCGATTGCTCGGCTCTACACCTCTTCTTCGCCAAGATATGGCTATGGCTCCGCCCCGTACGCCGCTATCCACTCGCAATCTTCCGCAGGGTGATGTAAAAAATAAGAGTGTATCCAATAATTTTTTGGGTACACTCTTCTCGTAGGAAGTTGTATAACTCTACTTCTTCTCCTTCAACAAATCGCGAATCTCGGTCAAGAGAACCTCCTCCTTGGTTGGCTCTGGCTCTGGCTCCGGAGCAGGTGCAGGAGCAGGAGCCTCCGCCTCCTTCTCCTTCTTCAACTTAATTGACGACAGGCGATTCATCAACTTCACAAGCAAGAATACACAGAATGCAAGAATCGTAAAATCTACAACCTGCTGAATAAATGCGCCATAGTTCCACCAAATAGGCTCCGACTTCTCGGCAACATCGCCTACTACCGATACTGCTGCATCTTTAAGCGTAGCAAGGTCAAATTTCAAATCTTTGAAATCTGCACCACCGAGCAACATACCGATCGGCGGCATCAGAATATCATTCACGAGTGATGTTACAATCTTACCAAAAGCACCACCGATAATAACACCGACTGCCATATCCATCACGTTGCCTTTGAGGGCAAACGCCTTAAATTCCTTCAAAAATCCCATTTTGTTTCAGTTTTTAGGGTTATACTTATATTTATTATAGGCTTTTATCCGACGATAAGTAGCACTGCATCAGTTGCAACATTGTCGCCCTCGGCTACCAAAATCTGCTGAACAGTTCCGTCGTAGTCCGAAGTAATGGAGTTCTCCATCTTCATAGCCTCCAATACTACGACTTCGTCGCCCGCCTTCACAGTGTCGCCCACCTTAACCTTCAACGAGATGATACGACCCGGAAGCGGAGCAGTGATTTTGTTGCCCACAACAGCCTTTGGTGCAGCCTCCACCTTCGGAGTAGCAGGGGCGTCACCCAACTCAATAAGTACCGCATCGGTAGCAACATTCTCGCCGGCAACAACCAAAATCTGCTTTACATAGCCCGCAGCGTCCGATGTGATAGAGTTCTCCATCTTCATTGCCTCCAACAGAGCAACCTCCTGACCTACGGCAACCATATCGCCAACCTTTACCTTCAACTCAATAACCTTACCCGGAAGTGGCGCAACAATGGTGTGTCCTGTGATAGGCTGTGCCTTCGGCTCGGCAACTGCACTCTTCTCCTCCTTTGCAGGG
>JAFXHB010000068.1 GCA_017536605.1 Alistipes sp. | reverse complement strand
CCCTTTTAGGTACTCGCGGTAGAAGTTACACAACAACTCCGACTCCTCCGAGCCACTGACTGTGTAGTTGGCAAGCACATTTCCGAGAGCCCCAACCTTGGCGTGCTCTCTGCGTGAGAGGAGTAGTGGAATGCGATCTCCGTTATAGACAATGTTGTAGAGCGAAGGTGTTGCCGCAGCACTCTTTATGCGAAATAGATATTCGCCATTCTGCGCCAACTCTGTTGAGTCGATAACACTCTGTCCCGAAGGGGATATCTTTTCAAGATATACGGTCTTGGCATTCAGCCCTATAAACTTTCCGCTGATGCGAATCTCGTCGCTATTGCACGCCGTAGAGATGGCGAGTGCGACCATTGCGATTATTATGTTGGATATCTTCATCTCTTAATTTTTACCCTTTGCCTTGTTGGTTTTCTTCTGCTTGTTGTTCTTTTTCTGCTGCGCTTTGCCCTTGTGCGAGTGTGCTGTTTGGTTTGATTTATGCTCGTTTTGGGCATTTATAAGTGCATCTTCGTTGAAGTCGATGCCGTGATTGGTTATAAATTTTATATCCTTTACGATTACTGCACCGCTTGGGTGGTCGCTATTGAACTCCGAGCGTGAGTTGCGCATATAGCAGGCGATATTGCGCAATTCTCTCTCCAAATCCACCTGCTTCTGTTGCGCTACAAGTGCCTGCAACATTCGTGTTGCGTGCTTGCCGTAGTGTCTGAACTCTACGCGACGTGTAGGGTAGTTCATCTTTTGAGGGCGCATCTTCAAACTCTCGCGCGAAGGCGATGGGTAAGGTCCGTCAATATCGAGTCGGAAGTCCGACATAATGTGTAGGTGGTCCCACAATTTATGGGCAAACTCCTTTGAATCGCGCAGGTCTGTATTTACGTTACCCATAATTTTAATTATGGAGTGAGCCTTTTGTGTACGTTGTGCGCGGTCCGGGATTTGCAGCAAATCCTCCACGAGTTTGTGAATGTGGCGACCATATTCGGGCAGTATCAACCGCTCGCGTGTGTAGTTGTAATTTTTATTCATAAAAGACGATAGTACGCTGTATTAAACTATGCCGTCAAATCCGACAACTCCTTGCCGATGCGGGAGAAGGCTCCCGAGACTCAATAAAAGGGCGAGAACAATGTTCTGTTTGGCCACCAAAGCATCGCCACTTTGCGATGTGGGGCGAGTACCCTAACTTTTGGGATTAACGGCTGTTAAACTCTATCTTTGGTCAAGAAACCGCAGATATTATGTTGCAAAAATATACATTTTTTTAGAAAGAACAAAATGACAAAAGTTTTAATTCTGGAACAATCAAAAAGCGTGCGCAACAATTTGCGCGAAAGACTTGAACTGCAAGGATTCTCCACAGAGGGTGCCGACACCCCCGAATTGGCTCGTCGCATAGCACAACGAATAGCCTTTGATGCTATCGTGGCAGATAGGGCAGAGGGGTTAGGCGATATGGGACTACCGTTGATAGTGCTATCACGTGAAAGCAGCATCGACTCGGCTGTTGAGGCGATACGCTGTGGCGCGGTAGATTTTCTAACCAAGCCGATAGATATAAATCGTCTTGTCGGCTCGCTCCGTAAGGCGGTTGAGCAGGGCGCAGAGGAGAGTGTTGCTCAATCTGTTGCACCCACTCGCCCAAAGCAGCGTCAGCGTGCAGGTGTGGGTATAGAGCCGATTATCGGCGCGTCGCCGGCGATAGAGGAGGTGCGCCACCTTGTCGATAAGGTCGCTGCAAGTGATGCACGAGTGCTTATTACGGGCGAGAATGGAACGGGTAAAGAGTTGGTGGCTCGCTGGTTACACTTTAAGAGCCCGCGCTCGGCAGCCCCTTTCGTTGAGGTGAATTGTGCCGCTATCCCCTCCGAACTGATAGAGAGCGAACTGTTCGGACACGAGCGAGGTGCCTTTACCTCGGCGATAAAACAGCGCAAAGGTAAGTTTGAACAGGCTGACGGGGGTACCATCTTCCTTGACGAGGTGGGCGATATGTCGCTCTCGGCGCAGGCGAAGGTGTTGCGAGCCTTGCAGGAGCGAAAAATCTCGCGCGTGGGTAGCGATAGAGATATAGATGTTGATGTGCGTGTTATTGCCGCCACCAATAAGAGCCTGCATCGCGAGATTGCCGAAGGGCGTTTCCGTGAAGATTTGTACCACCGCTTGGGTGTGATACTGATAGAGGTACCGCCTCTGCGCGAGAGGGAGGGCGATGTGGCTCTGCTGGTGGAGTATCTGCTGAACTCTATCTGTGAGGGGTACGGAGTCCCGATTAAACGCATTACCGAGGGTGCTGTGGCGCAACTCTCGGCTATGCGGTGGAGTGGAAATGTGCGCGAGTTGCGCAATGTGATTGAACGCTTGGTGGTACTCTCCGACGGTGATATTACCGAGCAGGAGGTGAAGCGATGGGCAGGTAGTGGGGTGTAATGCCTACCCGCCTCGCGGTTAGTTAAAGAAATACTTGGTCTTAAATCGCTTCTGCGTCTCTCGCTCAACAATGCCCGTGATAACGTCGGCGGCATCGTGCCAGCGATTTGAGCGAAAGTTGCGACGATATGTCGTCAGGTGTGAGTGTAACTCCGCCCAGCGGTGCTGCCACCCGTGCGGGAAGCGTAGGAGGTGTAGTGCCGTTGCCGAGTTTGAGAGTATGCGGGCCTCTTTGTTGTCCGATTGGTGAAACCACTCAATCTTTGTCATCGGTGCTTTGCGTGCTACGGCTCGCGCAAAACCTCGTCCGCCATTGTTGCTCTCTATGTAGGCGATGCGGGTACCGCTTCTTGTCAGAAGGTCGCCCACAAGACCTTCGGTAACCTCCATTGGCTCACGCGAATAGACCATATCAAGAATGTAGATTATGCCGTCGGTATCCACTGCGTACGAGATGGAGCAGAGGTAGTCATCGCCCATATCGGCAGTGTCGGTGTAGTTGGCGTAGCGGACAATATCCTTTGGCAGGGCTTCGTATTCGGCAAAAGAGTCGCCGTAGAGCAACCCTTCGCGAGAGGAGGGGTGTCCTTGGTACATACACTCAAAGCGCAACGGGTCTAATCGTCGCTTGGCGAGGAGCAACTCGGCAGATTGTCGCGCCTCCCACAACGCCTCACCCTCTCGGCGCGGGTCAATCTCGGAGGGTGGCGATGCCTTTATTGCCTCGAAGTTGAGGTATAGCCACTCGTTTGGGGCTACCTCCTTGATGTCGTTGAGCGATAGCATATTGCGGCAAGGCTCCATCTTGGTTATGGTGCCGATAAGGTCCTCCTCGTGCCAACGTGTGAAGACTATCAACTCGCGCGAGTTATTGTGCATACGGGTACGCACCACCGAGGAGTACCACTCCCAGCAGTTCTCGCGTATTATGGGGGAGTTTGCCTCCATCGCATCTTTGTAGAGGTCGTCAAGGATAAAGCAATCTACTCGGTTGCCCGTGAGCGAGCCTTCGCGACCTACCGAAAGGAGTACGCCGTCGCGCCCGATAATCTCCACCTCGTCGGAGGTGCGGATATAGTTGGCAGGTTTTGCTCCGCGCTTTATGGTTGTGTCTGGAAAGAGTTGTGCATACTCCTCACTCTCCAATATGCGCTGCACTCGGCGATTAAACTTTGAGGCGAGTGAGCCGGAGTAGGAGGCTATTGCTATACGCATATCGGGGTTTAAGCCAAGCAGATAGGCGGGTAGCAGAGTGGTTGCGCCTACCGACTTTCCGTGCTGTGGCGGCATTGTGATAATCAACTTGCGAATCTCCCCTCGTGCGAAGGCTTCAAGCGCGTTGTAATAGACCGCGTGGAACGGTTCTATCTCCAAAAAGGGATAGACCGTTGATGCGAAATCTGTGAAATTCATACTTTGAAATTTTGATAATTGAACTTTTGTTGAACTTTTGTTGCGGACTACTCGTGAATCAGAAACTCTTTGAGTTGCTCCATATCAAAATCCTCCTCTAAAACCTCTCCGTCGCGGGTAGCCTCTACGTCATACCAGACCACCCCGACGCCCGTTATAATATCCCCCTCATCGTAGGGTATAAATGGGTGCGGTTTTCGCCTATATAACACTATTGTTAGTGTTAGCGCGATTTCGACATCATCACTTCCTGTAATCTCGACTCTGCCCGAAAAGTAGTTGGGGTAGGTCATCTGCGCGAAAATGGAATCGGCAAGAGCGCAGTAATCTTTTTCGGTAAATGTATAGTTCATTTTATTACTATTTTATTTGTATATTTGAATAATGTTTTTTAACTTTGCAGTGCAAAGGTAATACAAAAATTGAATTTTGACACCCTTAAAAGTTCAATAATTGTATAAAAAGATTTTAAGATAATTTATGGGGGAGCGATTAAAACTTATACGCAAAGCGTTGGGCTTGACGCAAGAGCAATTGGCACAGCGACTTGGCGTTGGTAAGACGGCGTTGTCGATGATAGAGACAGGTCGTAGCCGACTTTCAACACGCAATAAGAATATCCTTGTTCAGGAGTTGAATGCCAATCCGGAGTGGTTGGAGCGAGGTGTTGGCGAGATGTTCAATGCCGAGCCGGGGCTATCCTCTTCATTCCGTCTGCGTGGCGAGGGGGAGTTGCCGTTGCAGTCGGTGCCGCTATACTCGATTGAGGGTACGGCGGGGCTTGTACCACTCTTTGAGCAGCGCGAGGCGCACACTCCAATCAACTATATACATATCCCGAACTTGCCGAAGTGTGATGGAGCGATATATGTTGCCGGCGACTCGATGTATCCGCTTTTGAAGTCGGGAGATATCGTGTTGTACAAGCAACTACACGACATTGAGGATATCTTTTGGGGCAATATGTACCTCCTCTCAATAGATATAGATGGCGAGGAGTATGTTACCATCAAGTATATCCAGCGTGCCGAGCGCGAGGGTTACATTAAACTTGTGTCGGAGAATCAGCACCACGCCGAGAAGGAGGTGGCATTGAGCCGAGTTCGCGCCATAGCCCTCGTGAAGGCGAGTGTGAGAATGAATACGATGCGATAGATATTGCAGGACAAGATAAAACAATAATAGTAACAATCTAAAAACTAAAACAAATGAAAAGACTATTTCTGTGTGCATTCGCCCTTGTGATGGGTGTGAGTGCAATGGCGGCAGATGATCCGAAGTGGCAAGACCCAAATGTCTTTGAGGAGAATCGTTTGCCGATGCGTTCTACATTTATTGTAGCACCTACTGCCGAGCAGGCTCCCGGAGTTCACGACTTCACCGCCTCTCCACTCTACAAGTCGATAGGAGGTATCTGGAAGTTCTATTGGACCGAGAACGCTACCGACCCACAACCAAAGGATTTCTTTGCACAGGACTTTGATGACTCCGCTTGGAAGAGTATGCCTGTGCCGGGAATGTGGGAGATGAATGGCTTTGGCGACCCACTCTACTCAAACGATGGTTACGCTTGGCAGAACTTCTACAAGAAGAACCCTCCTTACGTTCCAACCGAGCGTAATGCGGTAGGCTCTTATCGTAAGACCTTTGAGGTTCCGGCCGAGTGGAAGGGTAAGCAGATCTATATCCACATCGGCTCTGCTACATCAAACGTATCGTTGTGGATAAACGGCGAGTATGTAGGTTATAGCGAGGACTCAAAGTTGGAGGCGGAGTTTGAGATTACCAAGTATGTGAAGGCTGGCAAGGATAACCTCTTTGCGATGCAGATCTATCGTTGGTGCGACGGTTCGTACGTTGAGGATCAGGACTTCTTCCGTATGACGGGTATCGCACGCGACTGCTACATCTATGCACGCGAGAAGCACCACTTTGAGGATATTAAGTTTGTCGCAGACCTCTACGATAACTACTCAAAGGGTGAACTTGATCTTAAAATGGAGGCTACCAAGGGCTCAAAGGAGGCTCGTGTAACCCTCTACGATAAGACGGGTAAGCAGGTTATGCAGGAGTTGTTGGAGTTCCAGAATGGCGAGATTGCGCGTAAGTTCCAGATTGGCGCGGTTGATGCTTGGAGCGCAGAGACTCCAAACCTCTATCGCTTGACCGTGGAGTTGATGAATGGCAAGAAGGTCATTGAGGCTGCTGCCTTCAATGTCGGCTTCCGCAAGGTTGAGATTAAGAATGTACAACTCCTTGTCAATGGTACTCCTATATACATCAAGGGTGTAAACCGCCACGAGATGAGTACCACCAAGGGATACTACGTAACAGCCGAGGATATGTTGCGCGATATTCAGATTATGAAGCAGTTGAATATCAACGCAGTTCGTACCTGCCACTATCCAAACTCGCCGCTTTGGTATGACCTCTGCGACAAGTATGGTATCTACGTTTGCGACGAGGCGAATGTTGAGTCGCACGGTATGGGTTACAAGGATAAGACTCTTGCTATTCGCAAGGACTATGCCTCTACCCACCTTATTCGTAATCAGCGAATGGTACAGCGCGACTTTAACCACCCATCTATCATCTATTGGAGTTTGGGTAACGAGGCGGGCAACGGTATAAACTTCCACAAGTGCTACGACTGGGTTAAGGCGTACGACAAGAGCCGCCCGGTGGCTTATGAGCAGGCTAATGCTATCCGCTATATGAAGAACAAGGATAAGGGTATCCACAACACAGACATAGATGCCCCTATGTATGCTACTCCGGAGGAGTGCGAGAAGCACGCTCTTGGTAAGAATCCGTTTAATCGTCCTTTGATTCAGTGTGAGTATGCTCACGCTATGGGTAACTCTATGGGTGGCTTCAAGGAGTATTGGGACGTGGTGCGTAAGTATCCTACTTTCCAAGGTGGTTTCATCTGGGACTTTGCCGATCAGGCTTTGACCTATCGTGATGCCAAGACAGGCGAACTTACATATCGCTATGGTGGTTGCTACAATGACCGCGACTTCTCGGACTTCACCTTCTGCTGCAACGGCTTTGTTGCTGCAAACCGTGAATTACACCCGACAGCATACGAGGTTAAGCACCAGTATCAGAATATATGGGCATCTAATCTTGATGCAGGTTGCGGACGCGTTTCGGTACTCAACGAGAACTTCTTCAAGGGGTTGGAGAATGTACGCCTCTTATGGCAGTTGGTTGAGAATGGAGAGGTTGTTAAGTCGGGCGTGGTTGAGGATCTCAACATCAAGCCACAGACAAAGGGTGATGTTCAACTCGGATACAATGCTCACGATGTTGCAGCATTGAAGGGTGAGGTATTGCTCAATATCTCCTTCGTGTTGAAGCAGGCGGAGTTGCTCTTGCCTGCGGGATATGAGGTTGCTTACAACCAGATTGCCTTGACCTCTTACGATATTGCCACAGCCTTTGCCGCAGCGCAACCAAAGGGCTTGGATAAGAAGTCGAAGCGCACCTTCAAACTTGAAGAGCGCAAGGTTGAAGGCGACTTCTTCTCGGTAGAGTTCAATGAGGATGGCTACCTCGCATCGTACACCTACAAGGGTACAGCGATGCTTGCAGAGCCTATTCGCCCATCGTTCTATCGTCCTGTCGTTGAGAATGATTACGGTATTCGCAACAATCGTAATACAGGTCGCCACTATAAGGGTTGGTCTATTATCCGTAACGATAATCCTGTTCTGCAAAACTTTGAGATAGAGGTGGATCGCAACAATCTTGTTGTTGCAAAGGCGGTCTATCTCTACCCTGCACTCAATGCCACTGTAACGATGTTGTACACCATTGACGCAGATGGTACTGTTGCAATTACCGAGAAGATGAAGGCGGGCGCAGCGGTTGAGAAGATCTCTCTGCTGATGCGCTATGGCGTGAATATGGCTATGCCTGCAACCTTTGACCGCATTGAGTTCTACGGTGAAGGTCCTCACGAGAACTATATGGACCGAATCAGCAGCACGATTATTGGTAAGTATGCACAACGCGTGTCGGATCAGTTCTGGCCACTCTATGCTCGTCCGCAGGAGTCGGGCGCACACTGCGACCTTCGTTGGTGGCGTGTTACCGATGGTACAGGTCGTGGCTTTGAGGTTCTCTCGGATTGCCTCTTCCAGGCGAATGCTATTGAGTATTCTGCCGAGCAGATTGATATTCAATCCAAGGAGTACCAGAAGTTCTCGCAGCGTCTTACAAAGGACGGCAAGACTCATATCAACATTGACAAGCACCAAATGGGTGTAGGTTGTATCAACTCTTGGGGACGTCTTCCTTTGGAGGAGTACCGAGTACCATACAAGGATTACGAGTTTAACTTTGTTATCCGTCCTATTGAGTAGGATATAGAACGAAGCTGTCTAACAAGGTGATTTCTGCGTTACGCTTGCCCTCAAAATCCTCATTTACGCCAAGTAAACTGCGGTTTTTCGGGCTACGCAAGCCTTGAAATCCCTCTTGTTATACAACTTCTAACGAAAAAGGTGTACTGCCAAGGTACACCTTTTTTTTGTCGCTTCAAATACCCTAAAATGGGATATATAAAGTAATTTTTACTTTATATTTTTAATTCTTAAATCTCTTTCTTATCTTTGTGGTGAAAAGTATGACTATTATGAGAAGAGTTGTTTTAATGATTGTTATGGCTGTGGTACTCGCGTCGGGTGCTATGGCGCAGGATATATTGGTAAAGCGTAGCGGCGAGCAGTTGAATGTAAAGGTGCTATCCGTAACCAAGCGTAAGGTGAAGTATGTACGACAGGGTACCGATGCCCCAATCTACACCTTGCCTGTGTCGCAGATTGACTATATCCAATACCCTATGGGCGATAGGGACACCTTTGGTAAAAGTGGTGTAACTACTACCCAAAAGGTTGCGGTTAAGGTGCCGCAGATTCAACCCGCACAAACTGCCGAGAAGGCAGAGTCTGCGAAGTGGCACGGTCCTGTGGCTCCTCCGAAGGGAGTAGAGCGCGTTGAGGTGATTGAGAGCGCAAAGGAGCAGGTCTATGCTATCGGCGACATATACTCCGAGAATGGTGTTACGGGTATCGTTGTCTTGTTGAGTGATGGCGGTCGCCACGGTACCATAATGTCAATAGATGAGGCGTGCCTCGCGTGGAGCAATGAGAAGGGCAAGGAGATGGGTGCTACCGGTGCAACAAGCGGTACTGATGGACGCTTCAATATGTTGGCGGTGGGACGTTATATTGCCGAGAATGGGCTCTCGTGGGATATGTTTCCTGCGTTTCAGTGGTGTCGCGCCAAGGGCGAGGGGTGGTATCTTCCGTCGTTGAACGAGATATGGAGTGCAGGTACGATGTATCTCGGTGGCTCGCGTATTGTGGCAAATCGTCGTCTGCGTAAGGCATTTAATGAGTCGTTGGAGAGTGTGGGTGGTAAGCCGCTGCACAATATGATGTACTACTACTCTTCAACCGAGAGTAGTGATAGAAGAGATGCCCACTATACCCATATGAATACGGAATCGCCTCATACGGGGGTAGAATTTAAGGGTGAGAAGTTGTTTGTCCGAGCGTTTTATAAGTTTTAGATATCAAATATCTGAATTTACTAAAAAAGTGGAGAAAAAAGTTGCATAATACTCAATAAATCACTATCTTTGAATGATTATATAGATAAACGGTGAAGAACCTTGCGTTAAATATCGCCTCCAAGTTGTATGGTATCGCAATAAAATTGCGACACCTTATGTTTGATTGGGGCTTGATTCATAGCAAATCGTTTGATATTCCGGTTATCTGTGTGGGCAACATTACTATCGGAGGTACGGGCAAGACTCCTCTTGTTGAGTTGCTCGTACGCGAGTATAGCACCTCCTACAATGTAGCGGTGCTGTCGCGTGGCTATGGTCGTATCACGAAGGGCGTTTATCGCGAGGTACAGGTTGAGGATAGTTACCTTAACGTGGGTGATGAGCCGTTGCAGATTAAGCGCAAGTTTCCGAATGTGAAGGTAGTGGTCTGCGCCGACCGTGTCTTTGCGATTAAGCGTATACAGGCCGAGTCGCCGGAGATAGATATGATTATTATGGACGATGGCTATCAGCATCGCCACGTAAATCCATTTTTCAGTATCATAGCGATTGACTTCACGCGACCGGTTGAACACGACCACCTCGTGCCTTATGGTCAGTTGCGAGATACCACTTCAACCTTGCGTCGTGCGAATTGCTTCGTAGTAACGAAGTGTCCTGCCGATATGAAACCGATTCAGATGCGTGTATTCAGAAAGGTGCTTGTGGAGTTGCCAAAGCAAGATGTCTTCTTTACGCGAGTGAAGGCGGATAGTTCTCGCGCGGTTTTTGCAGATGTAGAGGGTAGTGTAGCCTTTGGCTCGGAGGTTATTGCTATGTCGGGTATCGGCAACAGCGATGCCTTTAAGGAGGGGTTGGCGGAGCGATACAAGGTGGTAGATGCCATTGACTTTGACGACCATCACCCATATCGTAAGAATGACCTTACAATCATTGAGGAGACCCTCAAACGCCACCCACGAGCAGTCATAATGACAACCGAGAAGGACGCGGTGAAGTTGTCGGGTAGCACAGCGATACCGCAACATATTCGCGAGAGGTTGTTCTATGAGCCTATAACGCTCCTCTTCTACGAGTCGGACGAGGGTTACCACTCATCGCCAAGTAAGCGACAAATTATCCCGGGCTTCAACGAGACGGCTTACAAGGAGTTGATAGAGATGTTGAATGTAGAACTTAAAAACCGCAATAATGAAAGACATATTAAAGGCCTGCGAGGCCATTCGTAGCCTTACCAACGACTTCAAACCGGAGTTTGGTATTATTCTCGGAACGGGACTTGGCGGCTTTGCCGACACAATAGATGTGGAGTATCGCTTGGACTACAAGGATATACCTAATATGCCCGTATCTACGGTTGAGGGACATAAGGGCTGCCTTATATTCGGTAAAATTGCGGGATGCAATGTGGTGGCAATGCAGGGACGTTTCCACTACTACGAGGGCTATACGATGCGTCAGGTAACATTCCCTGTTCGCGTGATGGCACTGCTCGGTATCAAGTATCTCTTCGTATCAAATGCGGCGGGTGGTATCAACACTTCGTTCTGTGTGGGTGATTTGATGATTATTACCGACCATATTAACCTCTTGCCAAATCCGCTTATTGGACCAAATATGGCGGAGTTCGGACCTCGCTTCCCTGATATGCACGACTGCTATAACCACGCTACGATAGCGAAGGCTACGGCAATCGCCGAGCGCGAACATATTAAGTTGCAGTATGGTGTCTATGTCGGTACTACGGGCCCAACCTTCGAGACACAGGCGGAGTATCGCTACTTTAAGGCTATCGGAGGCGATGCAGTGGGTATGTCCACCGTGCCGGAGGTTATCGTAGCACGCCATATGGGTGTTCCTTGCTTTGGCGTATCGGTGGTTACCAACTGCGGATTGAGCGACGAGAAGGGCGACCACGAGGACGTTCAGTTGCAGGGCAAGAAGGCGGGTGAGCGTATGTCGCGCCTATTCGTGGAGTTGATTAAGGAGTTGTAAACAAAACAGAATACGAGATATGATTAACAAAGTTATTTTAGTGGGTAATGTGGGCGCAGACCCCGAAGTTCGCGCATTGGAGTCGGGCGTAAAGGTTGCTCGTATCCGCTTGGCGACTACCGAGCGATATGTTGATAGACAGACCAACGAGACCAAGGAGCAGACCGAGTGGCATACAATTACTATGTGGCGCGGTTTGGCAGATGTTGCTGATAGGTATGTTCATAAGGGTACTCAACTCTATATTGAGGGTTCGTTGCGTACACGCGAGTGGACCGATAAGGATAATCAGAAGCGTTACACTACCGAGATTGTCGCTTCGGAGATGAAGTTGTTGGGTCGTCGTAGCGAAGGCACTGCATCGGCAGAGGGTGGCTATGCACCAGCTCCTGCTACTCCTGCACCAGCCGTACCCGTAGCACAGGCTCCAACACCAACCCCTGCCCCTGCACCGGCACCGGAGGATAGTGTTGATGACCTTCCTTTTTAGGGCGTAGATACCATAAAAATTTAGAGCGTGTCCAACGAGTTTTGGACACGCTCTTGCTATTTGAACTCTGTGCTACTATTTGTAGAAGAGAGGTGAAATTGACTTGTAGTTGTGTACGCGCTCAATGCACTCGGCAATGATGTCGGCACACGAGAGTACCGTAAACTTTGAGAGGTCCTTTTCCGGGTTGAGAGGGATAGTATCGGTTACGATAACCTCCTGCAATGCGCTCTCTGCAATGCGCTCGTAGGCCTTGCCCGACAATACAGGGTGGGTGATAGCCGCACGAACACTCTTTGCGCCACGCTCCATCAACATATTGGCAGCCATACAGATTGTACCTGCGGTGTCAATCATATCGTCCACGATAAGGATATTGCGACCTTCAACCTCTCCGATAGCGGTCATAGAGCCTACGACGTTGGCCTTTGCACGCTCCTTGTGCGAGATGATGATAGGTGTTTCAAGCAACTTGGCATAGGTGCTAGCACGCTTTGCGCCACCCATATCAGGCGAAGCGATAGAGAGGTCCTCGATGCCGAGGCTCTTGATGTACGGAATGAAGATACCGCTTGCATAGAGGGCATCAACCGGAACATCAAAGAAACCTTGAATCTGGTCGGCGTGCAAGTCGAGAGTCATCACGCGGTCAGCACCAGCCACTGTGAGCATATTAGCCACGAGTGCGGAGGTGATAGGTACGCGAGGACGGTCCTTGCGGTCTTGACGTGCCCAACCGAAGTAAGGGATTACAGCAACAACCTTGTATGCCGAAGCGCGTCGTGCAGCGTCAATCATCATCAACAACTCCATCAAATTGTCCGATTTAGGGAATGTTGATTGAATGATAAATACGGTGCAACCGCGAATAGACTCCAAGTAGTGCGGTTGAAACTCGCCGTCGCTAAAATCTACAACCTCACACTCTCCGAGTGTAGTGCCGTAGGCAGCAACGATCTTCTCGGCAAGGTAGCGCGATGCGCGACCTGCGAAAAACTTGATTTTGTGGATAGCCATACTATATATTTATTTAAGTATAAGTTTTTATCTTATAGGCTGTTAGCCATTAGCCATTAGCCATTGGCTCTTTGTATAGTACAAAAATAGTATTTTTTACTATACTATTCTGCGCTTTCGGACAAAATTTTATCAACAAAAGTTAATATCTCCTCTCGCCCCATCGATTTTTCGCTTGATGATAGTAACATCGGAGGCAACTCCTCCCACTCCTCGGCAAGACGCTTCTTGAATGCCGTTACGCTGCGCTGTGTCTGTGTGGCGGATTGCTTGTCGCACTTTGTGAAGATTATGCCGAATGGGATACCCCCTTCGCCTAACATCTGTATAAACTCCAAGTCAATCTTCTGTGGCTCCAATCGCGAATCAACCAATACAAAGAGGAAGTGCATCTTCTCGCACTTGAAGACGTAGTCCAAGATGATTTTTGCAAATGCGCCACGCTCCCTCTTTGAGGTGCGGGCATATCCATATCCGGGCAAATCTACAAGATACCAACTGTTGTCAATAAGGAAGTGGTTTATCAGTTTGGTCTTGCCCGGTGTGGCGGAGACCTTCGCAAGCCCCTTGTGTCGCGTAAGCATATTTATCAACGACGACTTGCCGACGTTGCTTCGCCCGATGAAGGCGATATCCTTCAACGAGTCCTTCGGCACTTGTGAGATACGCTCCGAGGAGCATTTGAACTGCGCTTTTGCAATCATTGTTGCACCTGTTTGAAACTCTATCTTATAAAGAGATTAAGACCAAGAGTGAACTCTCGGTCTTATCTTGTAGGCATCTTCGCACCCCGCTATTTCTCTGCGGGAGCCTCTGCTGTCTGTGCAGGAGCCTCTGTGTTCTCAATTTTAGTAGGCTCTGTCTTCTCCTCGCTGGCTGGTGCAGAGAACTTGTCGGCAACCACAATCAAGAGAGCCAAAGTAAGAATAGCAACGGCTGCACCCCAAGTAAACTTCTCCAAGAAGTCCGCAGTTTGACGAGCGCCCATAACCTGATTTGATGCACCGAAGTTGGCGGCCATACCGCTCTTTGGGTTTTGAACCAAAACCGCAAGGATAAGCAAGATGCTTGCGATTGCTGTCAGAATGATCAAAAATATAGTCATAACTTATATCTAATTTTTATTATTTTTTTGAATAGTGTCTATTTTCTCGGCAAAGTAAGCAAATTTTTCCGTATTTAGCAAACTTAATTTACGATATATTTCAATTGCCTCCATTTTTAGCCCTTGTGAGAGGTATATCTCGGCCAATTCTTCGCTAACGAACTCATCTTCATCGTCCAAAGTGGCCTCGGTGCAAATCTCCTCCTCGGTGTCGCCCTCCTCGGCAACGATACGATAGTCGCCCTTGCGCAGGAAGCGATCTATAATTTCACCCTCGCTCACCTCTCGTATCTTGTCGTAGTCAATAGTGTAGCGGGTTGAGGCTTGACTGTTGAGGAGTCGGGCAACCTCAAACCAAGGATACTTTGTCGCAATATCCTTCAAGGTCTCCTCCGTAATGCTCCTCTTGTTTATAATATCAGAGATTATAGCCATAGTTTACCAGTTAGATGCCGATGCTTGGAATATATCGGTTACAAGTTGATCTACAATTTCGGGTATCAGCGTACTCTCCACCTCGTTGAGGAGTTTCGTTGAGTCGTAGTCGGCATAGGCGGAGAAACTACGCGCCTTGAACGACGCCTTCTCATCAACCGCATTTGTAAATGTTACCTTTACGGTGACGGTAAGTCGGTTTTGGAGCGCATACTCGCCACTTGATACCGACGATGTTACGGAGGTGTAGCCTACAATCTCGCCCTCAAATGCGAAGTCGCCACCTTCGGGAACCTGCACAAGGCGTGTTCGCGAGGCGAAACGCTGTGTCAATTCGTCGGTGAGCGTTGCACTCAATATAGGGGCAACCATTGCGGCATTGTTCGGGAAGTATTGCACGCTGAAAGTCTTTGCATCGGGTGGAATAGATGCGCCCGATAGCGAGTATTTCACCGTACAGCCACTCGTCATAAGAATTGTTACCAATCCCAATATATATAGCAATCTTTTCATTACTCCTCTATGTTTAACTCCTTGATTTTGCGATATAGTGTGCGCTCCGACATAAAGAGTTCGGCTGCTGCGGCACGACGTGAGCCTCCATTTCGGCGAAGGGCTCGTATAATCTGTTCACGCTGCATATCGGACTTCGTCATCTCGCGTGGCTCCTCCTCCACGACCTCGCTCTCGGCATACTCCTCAATGGTAGGGGTGTGGGGTAGCAGTGCGCGGACATCGTTGCTCTCCTTTGGCATAGGGCTGTGATAGGAGGTATATCCTCCGTGCAACGCTGCCACCATCTGTTTCAGGTCGTTGATGTCGCTACGCATATCAAACAGTATCTTGTAGAGCAACTCACGCTCGGAGTTCATATCCTCAATGTGTGGCACAGAGTTGATGCTTGGCGATGTTTCGCCCTCACTTATGAGATACTTGGCAAGGATATCTGCCGATATATCGCGCGACTCCTCCACTGCCGATATCTGCTCGGCAACGTTTTTCAGTTGTCGTATATTTCCACGCCAATAGTAGTTCTCCAACATATTGCGTGCCGATGCGTCAAGCGATATGGCAGGCATATTATACTGTGTTGCAACCTCCGTAGCGAAACGACGGAATAGGAGGTGTATATCCTCCTTACGCTCGCGCAGTGCCGGTACGGTGATAGGCACGGTGTTGAGTCGATAGTACAAATCCTCGCGGAAGCGACCTTCGGCGATAGACTTCAAGAGGTTGGCATTTGTCGCTGCAACGACACGAACATTGGTCTTCTGTACCTTCGCCGAGCCGACTCGCATATACTCTCCTGTCTGCAATACGCGTAGCAGTCGTACTTGTGTCGAGAGTGGCAACTCGCCCACCTCGTCAAGGAATATAGTGCCCCCGTCAGCCTCCTCAAAGTAGCCTTTGCGCGACTCTATTGCCCCCGTGAAGGCACCCTTCTCGTGTCCGAACAACTCCGAGTCGATAGTCCCTTCGGGTATGGCTCCGCAGTTCACGGCTACGTACTTGTTGTGCTTACGTGCCGAGTAGGCGTGTATCACCTGTGGAAAGAACTCTTTGCCGACACCACTCTCTCCCGTAACGAGTACGGTAAGATCTGTCGGCGCAACGCGCAACGCAATCTCCAATGCGCGATTGAGCAGTGGAGAGTTTCCTATAATGCCGAAACGTTGCTTTATTGGAAGCAGTTCAACAGTATCCATCTCTATTGTTGGTTATTTTCTTCTAAAACATTGTTTTGGAGAGCCTCTATCATCTCGCTATTGCTCCCCGTTGCAAAGTGTGATACGTAAACGCCGTATCCGATAGCCGCAATAGCACCCAAGACGATAATGACGGCTATCACGATAATAAAGTCAAATCCGCCACGCTTACGCTTTGGTGCGACAGAGGACTTTTTCGTGGTTGAGTGAGGCTTTGCAACACTCTCGCGATCCACCTCTACCTCTTCTATTGCAGGGGTTGCCACTTCGGGGGTTGTGGTTGCTGTTTCGTGTGGCGTATCCACCTCCGCGACAACTTCGCCTACGGTATCAACACTCCTTGTCAAAGGTTTCAGTTGGTAGAGTTTCAGATGTCTATCATCACCCTCGGCACGCAGAGTTCCCAACTCATCAAGTTGGCAATATCCAAACTCGTGCAACTCGTGGTTGATGTTGAACTTATAGCGGTCAATCGTTACCGCCGCCTCCATCTCCGACAAGCCCTTTTCGAGTAGTAGTCCCGTGAGTACGCCATCGTCCGTGCGGAGCAACTCCGAGAAGACAACCTCTCCCGACTCCTTCGCGATGAAGGCGCCGAAGTTAGGTACAACCAACCTACGATTTGATGCGAGATACTCGGCTATGATACTATTTATCGGAATACGATTCATTATCTTCTTAATTTATTCGCGCAATAGCGACATTACATAACAAACGACTACGGCTATGGCGGCTACCACCTTAACCCACTTTTTACGAACTTTCAGCAGCGGCAACAGAGCAATCGAAGCGAATAGGCTAAACTCCAAGAGTGCCACTATGCGCTGATCTTGGAACTCATAGATGGTGCTATGTATGCACAACAAGTCCGCAATAAAGAGAACGAAAAAGTTGAATAGGTTTGAACCTACGATATTGCCTATGGCTATATTGTAGTTGCGCAGACGCACCAACGCGATGGTGGAACTCACCTCCGGTAGCGAGGTCGCTACGCCCAAAAATATCGCACCCGCCAAGCCTGTACCTATATTGAACTCGGTGGCTATATCGTCTGTGATATAGGTCATCATCACGCTCAACGCCACGAGTGCAACGCTCGCCAACGTGAAGCGTATTGCAATCTGTTTTGTTGTGAGCGTAATATCCTCCGCCACCTCACAACTCTCTCCGCTATCCTCTTTCGCCAAGTAGCGCACACCGAAGATGTAGAGCGCGACAATGGCGAGTGAGGTGATATTTACGGTGGCAATATCTCGGTCCAAGATGTTGAACATATTGAGCAGTAACACTGCGTATATCGAGATGATAAATAGTGTTACAAGGATATTGCCCTTTGAGGTCTCCCTCTTTGAAAAGTGCTTTATGGCAGCCGTAAGCGAAAGAGCCAATACTGCCATATTGAAGATGTTACTGCCTAGAATGTTGCTCAAACAGAGGCTCGGTTTCTCGATAAGCAGCGTTGCCGAGATACTCGTAAAGAGTTCCGGCAACGACGTTATCGCCGAGAGTAGTACGCCACCCAAGAAAGCACCCGACAACTTTGTGGTCTTGTCGAGCATATCGATATACTTCGATGCCTTGATGGAGGCGAATACCACCAACGATACGACAATAAGATACTCCAATATGAGCAACGCCTGCTGCCACATAAGCCCTTACTGCTTCGATGCAATCACAGAGTCGATGTAGGCCTTAATCTTCGGAGCAGGGTCCTCCCAGCCCTCGGGCTTGATGACCTTGTTATCCTTTGGATTGTAGTGAGGCTTACCGTCAGGCCACAACTTTGCCATATTGGCCTTCTGCACGATGTCAAACAACTCGTCCGCCTCCAAGCCCATCTCTACCATTGTGCCGAGTGCGAAGTACATCAAGTCAATCATCGCGTCGGCCTGCTCGTATATATCCTCCGCAACGAGGAACTCGGCAACCTCTTCATTCATCCACTTGGCGCGACTCAACGCACGCTTCTTGGCAATCATAACTGGCTTTTCAGCCACAGGGTGTCCGAACTTCTCGTGAAATTCGCGGACATCATTCCACTCTTTCTTCATATTGTAGTCTGTGTTAAGAATCTCTATTAGTTTAGGCTTGGCAAGAACGAGTAATCCTTTGAGTAGTGGAGGTGCTGCTCTGTGTAGTTCGCAGGGTACGAAACCTTCACATCTACAATCTCATCACCCTCCATAACCAACTCGTACTCCGGATTTACCATACCCGAATATGGCTCAATGTTGAGAGCATAGTAACGCTCGCGTACCTCCTTGTGGAGTTCAGGGTCAATCTTCACGGCATACTTCTCAATCAGAGCCTTGCCCGCCTCAAAGTCGCCCTCCGACTTGATGCGCTGAATCTCGCAGAGTTGCTTGCCAAAGATTGTACGCAACTTCTGGAAGTCGTTTACAACGAGGTAACGCTTGCCATCTTTTACTACCCACTCGATAACATTATCCTCCTTACCGAGTTCAATAGCCCACTCCGAGATGAGTTTGCGGTTACGCATATGAGCCTGCTCCACGTTCTTACCCAACTCAATGCGCGAGAACTGTGTCATAGCACCATTCATAATGTAGGAAGAGTATTGTGCCCAAGCGGCTTCAAGCGAAGGGATAAGACCAAGTTCAATCATCTTCTCGTCGCCGAGATAGTAGAGTGCAAAGAGGTCAGCACGCGCCTCTTCAAGTGGCGAAGAGTAAACGCCCAACTCTGTACCGGTAGTACCCGGAGCCAACTGACCCGAACCGTGTCCAAGACACTCGTGAAGGTCGGTGTGGAGGTCGTCCGAGAGTTTGCCGTGCTCCTTCATACGTGCGCGGTCCTCGTCGCGGAGTACGAACTCCTCCGAGAAGCCCGAACCCTGCGATGTACGGTTGTAGGCGTAGGTGATGTTGTCGATTGTTACCGACTTTGAGCCGTGCTCCTTGCGAATCCAATCGGCATTTGGAAGGTTGATACCGATAGGGGTGGTAGGGTAGGTGTCGCCACCGAGCATCGCAACGGTGATAACCTTTGCCGAAACGCCCTTGACAACCTCCTTGCGATATGCAGGGTTGATTGGCGAGTGGTCCTCAAACCACTGCGCATTCTCCGAGATAACCTGTGTGCGCTTGCAAGCCTTCTCGTCGCGGAAGTTTACAACCGCCTCCCACGAAGCCTTGTATCCGAGTGGGTCGCCATAGACCTCGGTAAAGCCGTTTACGAAATCTACGTTAGACTCGGTATCCTTTACCCAAGCGACATTAAACTCGTCAAAGTCGCGCAAGTCGCCCGACTTGTAGTATTTGATAAGGCTTGCGATGATGCTCTTGGTAGGCTCTTTGGCAACACTGTGAGCCTTCTCCAACCAGAATACCACCTGCTCCAACGCCTCGGTGTACATTCCGCCAATCTTGTAGGTCTTCTCCACGATTTTGCCATTCTCCTTTACGAGTTTTGAGTTCAAACCGTATGAGATAGGGCGAGGGTCATTGCCCGCCTTCTTAATCATATCGTTGTAGAACTTCTCAACCTCCTTCTGTGTTACGCCCTCGTAGTAGTTGCCTGCCGATGTAGCGATAACGTCTTCACCCTCGGTCTGGTTGAGGCGTGTAGCGTAGAGTGCAGGGTTGAAGATAGCCTCCAAGATAACCTCCTTCTCAACAGGCGACTCAACGCCATACTTATCCCACTGCGCCGAGAACCACTCGCGCGAGAACTCCGGCTGGAACTTGTCGTTCGAGTAGTGGTGGTGGATACCGTTAGCCAACCACACCTTCTTCAAATACTTCTCCATAGCCTTGAACTCGGGACACTCTTTGTTGCCGTTGTACGAAGTGTAGACCTTCTCCAACGCACGACGGATTGTCAGGTTGTACTTGAAGTTCTGGTCAAAGAGTATATCACGACCACACTTTGCCGACTCGGCAAGGTAGTAGATAAGGAGTTTGTCTTCAAGGGACTGATTCTCAAACTCTGGTACCTCGTAGCGTAAAATCTTGATGTCATCAAAGCGGTCCACAACCCACGGCTGCTCCGCCTTCTCTCCCTTACAACCGGTAAGGGCTAATGCAATAATTCCCATTGCTCCAAAAACGATTTTTTTCATATAAACTTATTTTTTTGATTTTTGTTGTTCGTAGTATTGTTAATATCCGAATATCTCCTCCTGCGAGAGATACTTAATCTTGCCGAGTGTGCCGATATACTTCATATCAAGGTCGTTCTTGTCGCCCAAGATGCAGTAGGTGTAGGCTCTGTTTGCAATGTTCTCCTGCTGGAACTTCACTACATCGTCGAGCGTTAAGTTTTGCACACCCTCGTAGATGGTCTTGTACATATCCTCCTTCAAGCCGAACTTCTCGTGTTCAAGGAGGCTCCACAAGATGTCGGACTTGGTGGTACGTTGGCTTGCAAGATTAGCCAGAAGACCACTCTTTGCCAACTCAAACGCCTTCTCCGAGCGAGGCATATTCTCTATAATCTCGTCAAATGCCGTAACCGCCTGCTTTACCTTGTCGTTCTGTGTGGCGATAAAGGCGGTGAAACGGTATGGGTGGTGTGGCAACTCTCCTCGTGAGAGGTTGGCGTATGCCGAGTATGCCAAGCCTCGTGCCTCACGCATCTCTTGGAACACAATAGCATTCATACCTCCCGAGAAATAGTCGTTGTAGAGCGTCAATACAGGCAACTTCTCAATGTTGAATGTATCCTCCTCGTCGCACGAGTATTGCATATAGTATATCTGCTTTGCATCGTAGTGCGCGAAGAGTACATTGGCCATCTTCACGGCTTGCGGTGTAGCGTACTTTGGTTCGATGTTTAGCAGGTCCTCCTTGCTTTGATGTGCCGAGTATAGGCTGCATACAAGGTCGTTCAAGCGTTGAGGTCCATAGTATAGCACGCGATGGTTAGCCTTTGTGAGGAGTTTGATATTGGAGATTAACTTCTCGGAGGTAATCTCCTTCAACTCCTTATCTGATAGTGTGCAAGTGCGGATATACTCCGGACCATAGAAGCAGTATTGCTGCAAGGCGCGGAAGTTATCTCGTTGCGAGGTCTTGGCGTTGTTGCGCTGTTGCTCTGCATCACGCTTAACCTCACGAAGAACATCGTCGTTGCCCTCAATGTTGTTGAGATAGTTATCCACAATCGCCATTGCACGCTCCATATTCTCGGCAAGACCACTGATGACGACGTAGGTCTTGGTCTTGTTTGAGATAATCTGGAACGAACAAGCCAAGTCGTACAACTCGCGCTGAATCTCCTCGGCAGACTTCTCGGCAGTGCCGAGCAACTTCGCATAGTCTGTCGCAAGGTCCATTGACTTGATGGTTGATGTTCCGAAGTCGTAGAGATAGACCAACGAGAAGAGTTCGTTTGTGGTGTTGTTCTTGTAGAGAACCTCCACGCCGCTATCCAATGTGGTGCGCCCCATATCGCGCTCAAAGTTTACGAAAATTGGAGCGATAGGCGCAACCTCTGACTGCTGCACAGCAACGAGGTAGTCGCTCTGCACATCGCGATTGGCCGAGATAGGGGTGATTGTCGGCTTGTCAATCTTCTTCTGCGACTTATCTTCGCCCTGACGCTTATAGACTACACAGTAGCCCTTATCCGACATATTCTTATTTGCCCACGCAACCACATCCTCTTTGGTTACATCGGCGGCACGGTCCAACTCGGTGGCTACATCTTCCCAATCAAGGCGGTTGATAAATGCCGCCTCCATCTTGTAGGCGCGAGCAAAGTTGTTTTCCAACTCCGCCATCTCACCCTTGCGATAGTTTGCAATGATAGATTTGAGCAACTCCTCGTCAAACTCGCCATTGCGCAACTTCGCAACCTCTGCCAACAGTAGGTCGCGTACCTCTTCAAGGGTTTGCCCCTGCTTCGGCTCACCGATAAGGACTACCAAGCCCGCATCGGCAAGAAGTTCTACGCCACCCCAAACATCAAGTACCTTTTGTGATTGCAGAAGGTTGGTGTCAAGCAGACCGCATTTACCACCATTCGATAGCACCTGCGAGAGGAGTGTTCCAACCAACGCCTCTTCACTTCTGGCACCCTCCAAAGGCCAAGCGATAGCCACGCTCTCGCTCTCCAAGCCATAAACTTCTGCCTCTTTCACCTCTGTCAGGCGAGTAGGCTTATACTCCTCAACCTTTGGCAGGTTTTTGTTTGGCTTTAACCCTCCGAAATACTTGTCAATAATCTTTATCGCCTCATCAGGGTTGAAGTCGCCCGCCATACATATCGCCATATTGTTTGGCACATAGTAGGTCTTGTAGTAGTTCTTGATATTTGTGATTGACGGATTTTTCAGATGCTCCTGCTTTCCGATTGTGGTCTGCGTACCGTAAGGGTGGTTAGGGAATATGGTTTCAAGCACCTTGTCAAACTGCTTTCCGCCATCGTCGGTAAGTCCCATATTATACTCCTCATAGACGGTTTCAAGTTCGGTATGGAAGCCACGAATCACGGCATTTTCAAATCGCTCCGCCTGAATCTTCGCCCAATTCTCAATCTGATTTGACGGAATATCCTCAATGTAGTTTGTCTCGACAAACGAGGTCCAAGCATTCGTGCCGCTTGTGCCAATCGCCTGCATCAACTTGTCATACTCGTTTGGAATGGCATACTTTGACGCCTCCTGCGATACGCTGTCAATCTGCGCGTATATAGCCTTGCGCTCCGCCTCATCGGTGGTTGCACGATAGACCTCGAACAGACGCTCAATCTCGTCGAGCAACGGCTTCTCCGCCTCGTAGTTCTGCGTTCCGAACTTGTCTGTTCCCTTGAACATCAAATGCTCAAAGTAGTGCGCCAAACCCGTTGTCTCGGCGGGATCGTTCTTTGAGCCTACACGTACGGCAATCATCGTCTGCAAACGAGGCTGCTCCTTGTTTACCGACATATAGACCTTCAATCCGTTGTCAAGAGTGTAGATGCGTGTCTTGGACTTATCGCCCTCAACCGAATCGTAGCGATGACCGCACGCTGCCGCAAGCAGAGCCACCACCAAAAACATTAACCAATTAAATCTCTTCATCTTGTGCATAATTTTATAGAAGGAGGCTGAAATACTCCTCCAAAGATTGGAAAAACTCTGTGCTGGAAAACTCCTGATATGCAACTACGCAGTATTCAATAATCTTCCACCAGATGTAAAATATCATAAACAATGAGACGAGCAACTTAACACCTACACCCACAAAGAAGGATATAAATGAGCCAAAGCCACTCTTAAAGGCTCGCTTAATTTGATGGCGATCATAAATCAACTCACCGATAAGCGCACCGAGGAAAGGCGAGAGAACAATCGCGATTACACCACCATAGATGTTCAGGAATAGACCCACTATCATACCTATAATTGTGCCTATGAAGGCACCAATCTCTCCCGCCTTTGTGCCACCAAACTCCTTTGCCATAATAGATGGCAGAATAAAGTCCAATAGAGTTGCGCTAATGGTCAGCAGAGCGAACAGTATCGGCCAGAAGGCGTGTATCGTAACACCATCTATAAAGCACAAGCAGATTATACCGGCATAGGTGATAAACTGTCCGGGCAGTACAGGCACGATACAGCAGATATAGCCGATGTAGGCGAGTAATAGGGCAAGTATGATGAGAACTATATCCATACGTTACAGTCGTGGTCTATTTCGTGGTTATCAATCTGTTGGTCTCCGTGTCGGGGAAGATAACGCTTGGCTCAAAGGATTTAGCCTCCTCAAAGTCCATCGCAGCGTAGGAGATGATGATAATTACATCGCCCACCTTCGCCTTGTGTGCCGCAGCGCCGTTGAGACATACCACGCCACTTCCGCTTTCACCCTCAATGGCGTAGGTTTCAAGTCGCTCGCCATTTGTTACATTGACCACCTGAACCTTCTCTCCGCGAATAATGTTTGCAGCCTCCATCAACGCCTTGTCAATGGTGATGCTGCCGACATAGTTTACGTTTGCCTGCGTAACCTTTACGCGGTGAATCTTTGATTTCAGAACCTCAATAGTCATCTTATTTCAGTTTAATGTTATCAATCAGTCTAATCTCTCCGGCTTGTACCGCGATGCAACCCTGCACGCGCTCCGAGTCGCTCCACGCCTCTACGCTCTGCATCGTGAGAGCATCTACCGCCGCAAAATATATCACTTTCAGAAGTTCGTTCTTCTCCACCTCGGCTGTAACCCACGCTGTGAGTTCTGCGGGCGACATCTCGCCAACCTTCGCCTGCGCTGCACTCAACACCTCGTAGATGTGTGGTGCTGCGGCACGATGCTCCGGCGTGAGCAGTAGGTTGCGCGACGAGCGTGCCAAGCCATCGGTATCGCGAATGATAGGACAATCTATAATCTCAACCTTCAAGCCGAGTTGCGCCACCATTGCGCGGATTACGGCAATCTGCTGAAAGTCCTTCTCTCCGAAGTAGGCGCAGTCGGGCTCCACGATAGCAAAGAGGCGCGAAACCACTTGCGCTACGCCATTGAAGTGTCCGGGGCGGGTTGCACCCTCCATCACCTTGTCAATCAGACCGAAGTCGAATACGCGGGTATCAGGCTCCGGATATATCTCCTCTACCGACGGGAAGAGTACCACATCTACACCCGCTGCGGCAAGCATCTCTGCATCGGCCTCCGGTGTGCGCGGATAGTTCTTCAAGTCATTCTTATCGTTAAACTGCGTTGGGTTTACAAATACGCTTGCAACTACGATATCGCACTCCTTGCGGGCGCGAGTAACAAGCGAGATGTGCCCTTCGTGCAAGGCACCCATTGTAGGCACAAAGCCCACCTTCTTACCTTTGTGTATCGCCAGTTCTTGACGTAATGCACTAACTGTTGTAACTGCTTTCATCTTTTTTGTCCTGTATATGTAATATACAATGTGGGCGCAAAGATAACAAAAATAAGTGAAAAGTTAAAGGTAAAAAGTTAAAAGTTGAGGTGTGATTTCTACTTTTTTCTTGGAGGGTATAGATGGCAATAAAAAAGCGACCCGCAGGTCGCTCTTCCATTACTCGTTTTCTTCAATTTTTGTATCCACCGGATTGGCGTATATTCCGAGATAAACCTCTCGTGCCGTGTCAAGGTCAATACCGGCCTCTATGAAGCGTGCATCGGCCTGCGCCATACGCCCCTTGAAGATGGCAACCGCCTCGGCGGTGTAGTGTATTGCGTAGCGACTTTCGTTGTGCAAGAGGTCGTGCGCTATATAGTTGGTAGCGTGTAACTTATAGTTCTTGTAGATTCGCTTGTCAACAATCTCTTTGAGTAGGCGATAAGCCTCTGCTTTCGGCAGTTTTCCGCACTCCTCCAACTCCTCACGAGTGATAGGCTCGCAGACGGCGATATTTACATCGCCCTTTGGCATACGGATACCATATAGTATGCTGCGTATATCTTCGCCTTCGGCCTTTTGATATGTGCCACCTAACTTGCTTACAGCTATCTCGATAGCCTTCTGGAAATCGCAAGGCTCGTATTCGTACGAAATCGCTATCGGGGCGAGGTTGAGTTCGCTGAAATTCTCCACAAAGTCGCTTGGTCCGCTGAGACTTACCATCTTCAAAACGCCTTGGTCTGTCGCATCAAGACCATCTTTGGTTCTTCCGTTGCGCTGCGCAATCCACATTGACTTTCCTTGACCGATATACCAACGCATATACTCGGCAAGGTGCTGCGAATTTACAAGGAACTGACGAGGCGAAAGGTCGTCGGTCTTTCGTATCACGCGAACGGCTCTGTTGATACGGCATATATCCACCACGAATTGGTTTCGTAACAGATTGTCGCCCAACGTGGTAGCCGTAGTTGGCATTCCGTTTGTAAAGAGTGTGTATTGCAGAAGGAAAGAGTCCAATGTAATATCTCTGTGGTTGGAGATATATAGGTGTCCTTTATCCTTGCTTATATGCTCTAAACCGGTATAGGTGAAGTTGCGTATTGAGGAGTCAATCACACGCTTAATCACGTGATACATAATACGTTCCTGCATATCGTCAGTGGTCTTGCAGGTTCGCATCACCTCCGCTACGCGCTCAATCTTCGCATCAGGAAAGGCAAATTTCATTGCCGGTACGAATATCGGGTCTTTTACAATTCGCTCCAACGCTGCCGGAATCTCCTCGTCGTTGTAGGGGCGAATGTCGTCAAATCTCTTATCGTCCATATCTTTATCTACGAATAATTTTTACAAAGATAGGCATTTTTTTTCAAAAAGAGGCAAAAGTGGTGCTAAAAGTTTTGAATGGCGACGTGGAAGTGCCTGTGAATGGCTGTTATAGCGAAAAAAGCGAAAAAAAGTTTGAGATTATGAAAAAAAGTTGCTAATTTTGTCATTGCGTTGGACTATATTGTCCGAAAAATTCTGCGTAGCAGAGCGCGAAAACGATGATTAAACAAACACATAAAACTACTTAAATTATGAAAAAAATCTTTTTAATGAGCATTGCCATTCTGTTCGCCTTCTCGGCGCAGGCATTGGAAATTTTGTACAATGGTGCTTATTTGCAAGGCGTTACCGAATCTTCGGCATTTATTGTCTGGACAACAGATGTTGCCTCGGAGAGTTGGGTTGAGATTCGCGGTGGCGACATCAAGGGCAAGATGGTTGTCCACGAGACCAAACTCGGCAACAAGTTGGTGCGTCGCAACCACATCATTCCTGTAACAGGCTTGACTCCTGCAACAACCTACACATACAAGGTGTATGCAAAGGACCCGAAGACCTCAAAGGTCGTTTCCCAGAGCGAGAATGCGAAGGGTGGTGCATTGACATTCAAGACCCTTGACCACAGCAAGGAGGCTATCTCGTGGATTATGGCTACCGATATTCACTACAACAAGTATATCGAGAACCTATTCCAAAGAATCTTCACACCGGAGCGTTTGGAGGGACGTGATTTCGTGATTTTTGATGGCGATATCGCAGACTCATTCTCGTCGGAGAAGCGTCACTACAACGACCTCTTCTCGACCATCACTTCGACCTTCGCTTCAAACTTGCAATACTATATGGCTCGTGGAAACCACGAGACTCGTGGTGCTGCTGCAAACCGCTATTTGGACTTCCACCCGACTTGGACAGATATGCCATACTACGCATTCCGCCACGGTCCGGTATTCTTCATCTTCTTGGATAGCGGCGAGGATAAGCCGGATAGCGATATTGAGTATTACGGTACAGCCGTATTTGACGAGTACCGTCGCGTTGAGGGCGAGTGGCTTGCAAAAGTCCTTGAAAGCAAGGAGTGCAAAGAGGCCGCTTTCCGTATTGTGGTAAATCACATTCCGCTTGCATCAAACAGCTGGCACGGTGGCAAGCACGCTCACGCAATGTTTGCTCCACACCTTGAAAAGGCCGACATTACAATTATGCTCTCTGGACACCTCCACCGCTACTCTTATCGCGATGCAGGTAGAGATAACCAGACCTTCCCAACAATGATTATTGGTGCTGACGGCTACCTTGATGTTAAGGCCGACAGCAAGACTTTGACTTTGGAGCGCAAGGATTTGGACGGCAACGTTCAGCACACCTTCGTTTTTGAGAGCAAGAAAAAGTAGTAAAACAATAAAGTGATACAAAAGTGAAACGATTACTAATTATCTGTTTTGCCGTTTTTGCCTATGTTTCGGCGTCGGCAGTTGAGTTCCTCTATGGCGGACCATATTTGCAGGCGGTAACCGAAAATTCGGCATATATCGTATGGCTCACAGACAAGAGTTGTGAGGGCTGGGTTGAGGTTAAAGGTAAGGGCTTTAAGGGCACCTTCTCGGCATCTCAAAATGGCATCAAGTTGGTGAAGCGTAACCACCAGATTCCGATTACAGGTCTTTCGGCTGGTCAGCAGTACGAGTACAAGGTCTTCGCCAAAGAGCCAAAGAGTGGTAAGGTTATCTCGCAGTCGTTGAATAGCAAGGGCGAGAAATTGACCTTCGTAACACGCGACAGAAACAAAAAGGAGTTTTCCTTCTTGATGCTCACCGATATCCACTACAACCGCGCTAATAAGGACGAGCAGATATTCCAGAAGCACCTTACGCCGGAGCGTTTGGCAGGCAAAGACTTCTTGATTTTTGATGGCGATATGGTAACCGCGATGTCAAGCGAGAAGTGGCACTTTGACCGCCTCTTTACTGCCGCTACCGAGATGTTTGCATCAAATGTACCCTATTATATGGCGCGTGGAAACCACGAAACACGTGGAGCAATCGCTAATCGCTATATGGAGTATTTCCCGACTTGGACTGGCGTACCATACTATGCATTCCGCCACGGACCGGTCTTCTTCATCTTCTTGGACAGTGGCGAGGATAAGCCGGATAGCGATATCGAGTATGAGGGAACAGCTGTTTTTGATGTCTATCGTGCCGATGAGGGTAAGTGGCTTAAAGAGGTTGTTGAGAGCAAGGATTTCAAAGAGGCTGCTTATCGCGTTGTTATCAACCACATTCCACTCAATGCCAGAAGTTGGCACGGTGGTCGTCACGCCTACGAGCAGTTTACTCCATATCTTGACAATGGCGAGATTACGTTGATGATTTCGGGACACACGCACCGCTATTCATATCGTGATTTGGGCAAGGATAATAAGACCTACCCTACATTGGTCTTTGCACCGAAGCAGTACCTTGATATTAAGGTTACCGAGGAGAAACTTACTATAAATGTTCACCAAATGGACGGTAAGTTGTACAAGACCTTCACCTACGATCCACGAAAATAGGGTAGTGAGGGTATATAAAAAGTAGCGAGGTCGTTTGACCTCGCTACTACTTTTATATGTTATGGTTCTACATCATTCCGCCCATTCCGCCGGCAGGCATTGCCGGCATCGGCTGTGGCTCCTCCTTCTCTGCCAAGACGCACTCTGTTGTGAGGAACATCGAAGCGATTGAGGCGGCATTCTCCAACGCCACACGTGCAACCTTTGTAGGGTCTATGATACCTGCTGCGAGCATATCCTCGTAGCGGTCATCACGCGCATTGTAGCCGAAAGAACTCTCGCCCTCACGCACCTTGTTCACTACAACCGAACCCTCGCCACCGGCATTTGCTACAATCTGGCGGAGTGGCTCCTCGATGGCACGCTTCACGATTTGGATACCTGTTGTCTGGTCGTCGTTGTCGCCCTTCAAACCTGCCAACGCCTCGCTTGCACGAATGTAGGCAACGCCACCACCGGGAACGATACCCTCCTCAACGGCGGCACGGGTAGCAGCGAGCGCATCATCTACGCGGTCCTTCTTCTCCTTCATCTCAACCTCGGTAGCAGCACCCACATAGAGTACGGCAACACCACCTGCAAGTTTTGCCAAACGCTCCTGCAACTTCTCGCGGTCGTAGTCCGACTTGGAGAGTTCGATGGAGGTGCGAATCTGCTCCACGCGAGCCTTGATAGCCTCCTTATCGCCACAACCATCTACGATGGTGGTGTTCTCCTTGTTGAGGGTAACCTTCTCGGCGCAACCGAGAGCATCAAGGGTGGCATCTTCAAGGCGCATACCCTTGTCGGTAGATATTACGGTAGCACCCGTCAAGGCTGCGATATCTTCAAGCATCTCCTTGCGACGGTCGCCAAAGCCCGGAGCCTTGCAAGCGGCAATCTTCAATGTGCCACGCAACTTGTT